>JAMCQK010000088.1:9893-20685 GCA_023382135.1 Deinococcus sp. | reverse complement strand
AGGACCTGCGCTACAAGTACAAGCTGGTCCCCGAAGGCGTGGACTACGGTGTGGCCGACAGCGCCTTCAAGGACGGCAAGCTGGCCATGATCATGAACGGTCCCTGGGCGGTCGGCGACTACAAGAAGGCCAAAATTGACTTTGGTGTTGCGAGCTTCCCCGCGCCCCCAGGCGGTTCCACTTGGAAGCCTTTCGTGGGCGTGCAGGGCGTGGTCATGAACGCCTACTCGCGTAACAAGACCAGCGCCGCCAACTTCGCCAAGCTCTTGGTAACCCAAGGTAACCAGATCTCCTTCAACAAGGCCGGTGGCCGCTTGCCCGTTTCCAAGGCCGCAGTAGCCGAGCTCAAGGATGACCCGGTGGTGGCGGGTTTCTCACAAGCCATTGCGCTTGGTTCCCCCATGCCCAACATCCCCGAGATGGGCAAAGTCTGGGGCCCCTGGGGCAACGCCCTCAGCCAGGCGATCCAGAAAGCCGACAGCAACGTGGAGAAGATCGTGGCTGACTTGGTGGCCGAAATCAAGAAGGGTATCGGCAAGTAGTACCCATCCTCACCCCCGCTCAGTTGGGCGGGGGTTCTTTTTTATTGCCGGACAACACTAGAGTTTTTTTGCGGGAATAGCGTGTTACCAATTTTTTCGTAAGGAAGTAGCGTACCGTAATCACTTAGTTTCGCTGGAGGCAGGAGATGCATAGAACCCCAGAAGGTGCTCGAGGTTTTTTGATCGCAGTCAGCCTACTTGGAGGGGCTGTTCTGATTGCCGCCTTAGGCGGGGTACTGGCTTTTGGGGCACTCCAAGGGGCCTTCCCGCGAAGCCTGGATAACGCCTATCCGGGCTACCTGCTGTTGCTCTTCTCTGTACTCTTCCTGGCGCCCTTGCTCATTTTGGCCGCACGGCTGTTTCCGTTCATCACCGATTGGTACTACTTGCTCCCAGCCATCGTTTTTTTGCTGGCGTTCACGGTCTACCCCATCTTCCTCACTATCTACTTTGGGTTTACCGACTACACCGGCATAAAAAGCGGGAAGGCGGACCGCTCCACAGAAACTCAGATAGTGCGCTTAGAAGGTACCCAACTGGTATTGGCGAGCGATGCCGCAGCTGCTCTGCGTTGCGAAGCACAAAACTGCGCGGGTGAACGCCTCGAGGTCACCTCGGAAACCGAGAGGGCAACTGTTCGCGTGGTGAGTAGCAGCGGCCCCGAAGTAGAGCTCGAAAGCGCCCCCCCATTCACGCCAAAGTTTGTCTACCGGATTAACACCTTCAAATACATCGGCTTCAAAAATTACATGGGCATCTTTGCCAGCGCCAGCAGCATCTTATGGCCCGTTTTTTTATGGAACGTCATCTTCGCTATTTTCGCTGTGTTGGTGGGCGCCTTGCCTGGTTTGGTTCTGGGCCTGCTCCTGAACAACAAGGATCTAAAGTTCAGGGGCTTTTACCGTACCGCGCTTATCATCTCCTGGGCCATGCCTGCGGTCATCAGCGCCCAGATCTGGCAAGCCATGCTGAACGTTCAGTTCGGCCCCATAAACCGCTTTCTCGGCTTGCTTGGGTCTTACCCCATTCCCTGGCTCATCGACCAAGAATGGGCCAAGGTGGCTATATTGCTGGTAAGCATGTGGCTGGGAGTGCCTTACTGGATGACCGCTACATTGGGCGCCCTTTCCACGATTCCCGATGATGTTTACGAGGCCGCCAAGATTGATGGAGCTAGCCCGCGCCAGATGCTTCTGAGCATTACTCTTCCCTTATTGCGCCAGCCTTTTACTCCTTTAATCCTGGGCTCCTTAGCCTTCAACTTCAACAACTTTGGTTTAATTTACTTGCTAACGGGAGGCGGTCCCGCAGCAGCGGGCAGGCCTTCCACGGCGCAAGCTACCGATATTCTGATCTCCTGGGCATACAAGACCGCGTTTCAGTGGGATGGAGGCCAGGCTTACGGCTTGGGCGGGGCTATCTCGGTGATCATCTTCTTCATTACCGTGTTCATTAGTTTAATCAACTTTAGAGTCACTGGGGCCTTTAGGGAGGTGCGCTGATGTCTATGGCCAGAATACTCTCATGGGTGCTGGCCCTGGCGGCAGTGGGATGGCTCTTGGTCTTCTACGTGGTAGGTGTGGGCAGCACTTACAGGGGGCTCCTCGAAAGAATCCAGGCCAGTGCGCCAATTGGTTTTATTCGGGTTGAAAACGGCTGGGCCTACGCCCTCGGCGGGCTTTTGGCGTTAGCCGCGGCCATTTTTGTTTACAGTTACGCGGTGGTAGCAGCGGGTAATGCGCGCCACAAGAGACGCAAAAGCCACTGGCCGCTCTTCTGGCAGGGCCTCACGCACCTTTTCATGCTGCTCTTCCTGCTCTTTATTTACTACCCCGTAGTTCAGATTCTGGCCGCTTCGTTTGATCCCACAAACAGTTTGTACAAGTTCTCGACTCCGCAGACCGACAACTTACTGCTCAAGGCGAGGGTGATTCCGGACTTCTCCAATGCAAGCTGGGAAAACTACCTCCGGCTGTTTGACGGTATTGCGGTTTACTCTTACCAGTGGATTCTCTTCTTGGCGGCAGCGGTGACGCTGCTTGGGGTCCTGGGTCTTGCCGGCTACCGCCGTCTCCGTGGCGACGCCGAGGAAAACAGTCCTTGGGCAACTTTGCAGGCGCGCCTTCTTATGGCCTTTGCTATTTCCGCCTTTGTGCTGGTGGCCTTCCTCTCGCCCGCGCAGTTCACCAGCCAAAACACCGAGGCCAAGTTCGTACTCTGGATTCGGAACACCCTCTTTGTCTCGGGTCTTACCGGCTTGCTTGCCATTCTGCTAACGGCGCCAGCAGGATATGCCTTCGCAAGGTTTACCTTCCCCGGGCGCTACAGCATGTTGCTGGTGTTCATTTTTATCCAGATGTTCCCAGGCTTCCTGGGGCTGATTGCCATCTACATTCTGATGTCCAATCTGAATCTTTTGAACACCTACACCGGTTTAGTGTTGGCTTATTCGGGCGGGATTATCAGCTTCGGTACCTGGGTGTATAAGGGCTTCTTGGAGTCCATCAGCAAAAGCCTGGAGGAAGCCGCCCTGATTGACGGCGCCACCAAATGGCAGGCTTTCACCAGGGTATTATTGCCGCTCTCGGCGCCCATGTTCGTGTTCATCTTTCTGCTGCAGTTCGTAGGCACCTACTCAGAGTTCATCCTGGCCAACATCTTCCTGACCGGCGTGGACTCGTGGACCGTGGGCATGGGACTCAGGAACTTTACCAGCGGCCAGTTTTCAACCAAGTGGGGTTTGTTTGCGGCCTCGGCGGTCTTGGGTTCTCTCCCCATTCTGGCCACCTTCTATGGCTTCCAGCGCTACTTTGTGTCTGGTTACACAGCGGGATCGGTAAAGGAATAGCTTGCCACACGCCTAGTGAAACGCTAAGCATGCTTAGGTCTTGTGCGTTCTGCGTTTAGCTTCAGGCGGATCTCTATGAACTACCACGACTGGGAACCTTTTTGCGTTGAACCGCTCACCCCTAACCTGGGTGAGAGCGTTACGCTTCGGCTGCGCACGTCCGCCACCTCCGGGCTTTGCTTTCTAGAGCGGTACGGCGAGGTGGAACGGCTCGAAATGAAGCCTGTGAAAGGCGGGCTGGAAATTACCCTGCCCATGCACGCCTCGCCTCTGCGTTACTGCTTTTTTCTGCTGAAGGAAAAGGTTTTTATCGGTAGTGGGGGGGAGACGGCCACGCTTCCGCGCTATGACCGTTTTTTCCATCTGCTCGCAAGCCCTTCGGTGCCGGACTGGGCGGTGGGTGCGGTGTTCTTTCAAATTTTCCCCGACCGTTTTCGCAACGGGAACCCGGATAATGACCCACAAAAAGGCGAGTGGATCTATCAAGGCAAGCCCATCGTGAAGAAAAGCTGGGATGAGCCCGTGGACCCGGATACTGGCCCGTTGCAGCACTACGGGGGCGACCTCGAGGGCATCCTGGCCTCGCTCGATTACCTGCAGGAGCTGGGAGTGGAAGCCTTGTACCTGACCCCCATCTTCCCTAGCCCCTCCAACCACCGCTACGACGCCTACGACTACCTGAACATTGACGAGCACCTGGGAGGAAACCAGGCCTTCCAAAAGCTGGTGAACGCCTTGCACGCGCGCGGCATGCGGCTGGTGCTGGACGGGGTGTTCAATCACATCGGGAATCATCACGCCGATTTCCAGAGGGCGCTTGGAGACCCCACAAGCCCAGAGGCGTCTATGTTTACCTTTCACCCCGACGGCTCTTATGCAGCCTTCTTCGGGGTGAAGACGCTTCCCAAACTGGACTATGCTTCGCCCCTGGCGCAGGAAAGATTTATTTCAGGGCCCCGCTCGCCCGTGCGCCACTGGCTGCAAAAAGGGGCTGATGGCTGGCGGCTGGACGTGGCCCACCAGATTGGCGAGGGCGGCACCGACCGGAGAAACCTGGACCTGCTCAGGCTTTTGCACCGCACCAGCCGGGAGGAAAATCCGGAGGCCTTTGTCTTCGGCGAGCTTTTCTTCGACACGGTTCCAACCCTAAGAGCTCACACGCTGGATAGTTCAATGCACTACGCCGGCTTCGCCAACCCCTTGATGGAGTGGCTGTGTGGCATGAACGTGTACGGGCAGCCGGTCAAGGTAAACGTAGAGGGGGCATGGAAGACCTTGTGGGACCATTACGCCTCGCTTCCCATGCAGACGCGCCAGGCCATGTACACGCTGATAAGCAGCCACGACATTCCACGGGCGCTCTGGCGGCTAAAAGGTGATATTGAGAAATTCAAGTTGGCGCTGGGAATACTGCTGACGTTTCCCGGAGCACCGGGAATTTACTACGGCGACGAGATAGGCCTGTCGCAGACCAATGCCTACGATGATTTCAAGGGTGACCCCATGTGCCGGGCGACGATGCCATGGGACCAGACACAGTGGAACCCAAACGTGCGCGCCTGGGTAAAAAAGCTGATTGGGCTTCGTAAAACCACGCCTGCCCTGAGGCGCGGCGGCCTGCAGCCGTTAGCGGCCCCCCAGGGTGTGTTGGCGTTTACGCGGGTGTACCAGAAGGAAGAGATTAGGGTGTTTGCCGCGCCCGAGAAAGTTACCCTGCGGCTACCAAGGGTAATTGATCTTTTGGCGCAAAAAGAAGTTCAAGGAGACCTTTCGTTCACAGGTCTAGGGGTATTTGAGGTGCTAGGCAAAAACATTTAGCGGCACACAGCTATACTGGCCAGTTGGAAGGTGATATGCGTGACGCCTTAGAGGCCTTGGAGTTTGGCCGCATCCGCCAGGCAGTGGCGGAGCGGGCCTCCACCCTTTGGGGGCAGGAGGCGGCGCTTCTGCTTATGCCCAAGGAAAGCCTCGAGGCCGCCCGAAGCCAGCAGGACACCATTGCCGAAGCAATTGCCCACCCTTACCGGCTCGGCGGCATCCGCGACTTTAGCGAGAGCCTGGGGGCGGCGCGTGCAGGCAAACGGCTTTCAGGGCTCGAGCTGCTGGAGGCAGCCACCAGCCTGGATTCCGCCGCGGAACTCAAACGCGGGCTTTTGGACTCGGGCGAGAAGCTCGGTGCACTGGCTGCCAACATCGGCGAGCACACACTCTTCCGCCGCCGCGTGGGCGAATGCCTGAATGAAGCGGGCGAGCTCAAGGACTCCGCCAGCCCCAGGCTGAGGGAGATCCGCCGCCAGCTTGCGCCCTTGCGCGAACAGATTCACGAGCGCCTTTACAGCATCATGGACCGGCAGGCAGGCGCCATCCAGGAACGGTTCATCACCATCCGGCGCGACCGCTTTGTAATTCCCGTCAAGGCCAGCATGCAGAACCAAGTACCCGGCATTGTGCTGGACCAGTCGGACACCGGCCTCACAGTGTTCCTTGAACCCGCTCAAGTAGTGCCGCTCAACAACAAGCTCTACTCGCTCAAGTTGGAGGAAGAAGCCGAGGTCAACCGGATTCTACTGGAACTCTCTGCGCTGTTGGCGCAGGATTTAGAAATCGATAACACGCTCTGGGCCATCACCCAACTGGATCTTGCACGGGCCGCCGCGTCGCTGGCCGAGGACTGGACGCTTTGCAAACCAGAGCTCACGGAAAACAGCACCTATCAGCTAGAAAACGCGCGCCACCCGCTCATCCAAGATTGCGTAGCCAACAGCCTGAAACTGGATGCCGAACACAGGCTCTTGCTGCTCACAGGCCCCAACATGGGCGGAAAAACCGCGCTATTGAAAACCCTGGGCCTGGCCGTTTTGATGGCGCAGTGTGGCCTGTACGTACCCGCAAGCAAGGCAGAGCTTTCCTTCCCCGACAAGCTCTATGTGGACATTGGCGACGAGCAGTCTATCCAGGAAAACCTTTCCACTTTTGCGGCCCACCTCCTAAGGCTCAAGGAGATTCTGCAGGAGGCCGGGGCCAACAGCCTGGTCTTGATTGACGAGCTGGGCACCGGCACCGATCCGGAAGAAGGGGCCAGCCTTTCGCAGGCATTCATTGAACGCTTGCTGGAGAAGGGTGTGAAGGGACTTATCAGCACCCATCTTTCTCCGCTCAAGGCCTTCGCGCAAGAGCAAGCGGGCGTGCAGAATGCCTCGATGCAGTTTGACGTGGAGAAGCTGCGGCCTTTGTACAAGCTGAGCATTGGCCTTCCGGGGAAGAGCTACGCGCTTTCGATTGCCAAGAGGCTGGGATTTCCTGCGGATGTTATCTCCCGGGCGGGCGAGGTACTGGGGCCCCAAGGGGGACAGGTTGAGCGGCTGCTGGCGGGCCTCGAGGCGGCCCGTGAACAGCTGGCAAACGAGCGCGCCAAGACCACCGAAGCCAGGGAGCGGGCGGAAGCTTTTGAGAAAGATCTGCGCACGCGCCTAAGCGCGCTGGAAAAAGAACGCGAGCGAGTGATGGCTCAAGCCCAGGAGCAGGCCGCCGCGCTCATCGAGCAGGCCGGGGAGCGGCTCCGCAGCCTGCGCGAACGCGCCAAGTCGGAAGGCCAGGGGAAGGCGCTGGAGGAACTGGCCCAGCTGCGCAGCAAGTACCGGAAGAAAGCGAGGCCGCAAAACCCCTCCCCGCACTTTGAGGCCGGGGCCCTGGTCAAGGTGGCCGAGTACGGCAAGGAGGCGCGGGTACTGGAACTCCGGGGTGAGGCAGCCCTGGTGCAGATGGGCAAGGTCAAGATGAGCCTGCCGCTCACAAGCCTTGAACCGCTAGCGAAAACCAAAGAGGCTTCTCCGGGCTTCACCCGCGAGAAAACCGACTTTGACACCGAGCTTAACCTGCGCGGCCAGATGGTGGAGGACGCGCTCTTGGAACTCGACCACTTTTTGGATGAAGCGGTAGCCACCGGGGCCGGCGAGGTAAGGCTGCTCCACGGAAAGGGCACCGGCGCGCTCAGGAATGCTATCCGTAGTTTTCTGGCTAAGGACAGGCGGGTGGCTTCTTTCTCCGATGCGGTTCCTTATCAGGGAGGCCACGGAGTAACGGTGGTCACGCTTCGGGTTTAACGAATGCTGTGTTGCGCATCAGTCCAATGCGCAATCAGCCCGCCAAGCTCTCAGGTCTGGCATAACGGGAAAACCGTCCCAAAGGACGGCAAGCAAAATACCGTCAGTGCGCTTTCCCGAGTATCAACATGCTGCCCACAGTAAGAGCGGAGAGAATAATCAGTACCAGCGCAAAGCCGACGTACCGGAGGTCGGCGGTCTGGCCGCCCGCGCTCACGTTTTTGAGTCCGAGAGCGGTAAACAAAAGGCCGATCACCACAAGCGCGCCAATTGCAAAAAGTATCGCGTAGAGCATCTGTCTCCTTTATGCCTGTCCCCAGGCTCGTAACAGGGCCTCGAGGCTTAGGCGTAATCCTACCAGCCCCACCCCGTAGGTGGGAACTCCTTGTTCCCAGCCCACCCGCCCCACCAGCGGGCCAGGGGCCGAAGGTAGCTCTGGGACGGGGTTGGTTGCCTGCCAGGCCTGGTACACCCGCACCTCCCGGTACACCAGCCCGGTGGGCGCGGTGACGGTAGTGGAAAGTGCTTCACGGTGATCATCCAAGCTGGTCCAAGAACCCGGTTCCACTTCCTTGGCGCCCGGGTGGCAGACGCCAATTCCTGCATCCGGCATCACTACCAGGGCGCGGGCAGGCTTGAGCGCAGAGAGCTTGCCAGCAAAAGGGGTCTGATGGCCTTCGGAGACATCCAGGGCAAGCACTATGCGCCCCCGAAAATTTATTTTGCATAGCGAGCGCAAGGCCTCGAGGGCCGCCCTCTCAGGAACCCAGAGCAGCAGCGTGCCCCCTCCGTAGCCTCCTTCCAGATAGGCCTGAAAGGTCCCGAACTCATCCACCCCGCTCTGCACCTTTTGCCAAAGTAGTTCCTGGAGCCAGGCCCCTGTCTTCTGAAGCTTGCCGTTGTTCCCCACAGACTGAAGCATACCGAAGCCGGCAAGCATTAGAGTTGATAGCAGAGTGAACCCGCCCATCCTTCCCAGGCTTCCTCGCCGCAAGCTGCTTGCGCATTTCCGCTTTGATCTCCCCGAGTACTACAACATCGGGGTACACACCGTGGACCTGGGGGCACAGATATACCCGGATCGCACCGCCTTGCTCGAGCCCGGCGGGCGCCGGCTGAGTTACCGCGGCTGCAAGGAGCTTTCGGACCGGCTCGCCAACGCGCTTAGCGCACAGGGTGTAGCCCCAGGCGAGCGGGTGGGGCTTTACATGGGACAGTCGCTGGAGTGCGCCATCAGCCACCTGGCGGTTTACAAGCTGGGCGCAATCGCGCTTCCGCTTTCGCTGCTCTTTGGCCAGGACGCCCTCGAGTACCGCCTCGAGCACTCGGGCGCGCGTTTTCTGATTGCCGAACGTGAAAGCTGGCAGAGCCAGAACCTGCCGCACAATGACTCGCTGACGGTAACTTACGCCGAAGATCTGCTGCAGCTCGCCAGCAAGGCCTCGGCTAATTTCGCGCCAAAGCTTACGCGCAAAGAGGACCCGGCTATCCTGATCTACACCTCCGGCACCACCGGAAAACCCAAAGGTGCGCTGCTACCACACCAGGTACTGCCCGGACACCTGCCGAGTTTTTTTCTCTACTCCAACTTTCCCCAGGCACCGGAGATCTACTGGTCACCCGCCGACTGGGCCTGGGCGGGCGGGCTTTTGGACGTGCTGCTTCCGGCCCTGGCCTACGGCCACACCGTGGTGGCCTACCGCGCCAAGCGCTTCGATCCGCACTATGCGGTGGATCTGATGGCCCGGCTCGGGGTCAACCACGCTTTTTTGTTTCCCACCGCGCTCAAGCTGCTCAGAAGCCAGCGGGCTTTCTCAAGTAAGCTCTCGCTCAAAAGCATCCACTCGGGCGGCGAGCCCTTGGGGGAGGAGTTGGGCCAGTGGATACTAGAGAGTTTCGGCGTGGCGGTGAACGAGTTCTACGGCCAGACCGAGGCCAACCTGCTGGTGGGGAACAGCAACACAGTGGATCCAATCCGGCCCGGCTCCATGGGCCTGGCTTATCCGGGGCACCAGCTAGTGCTTTTGGACGAGCAGGGAAACCAGCTTCCAGCGGGACACCTGGGCGAACTGGCGCTCAAAACCCCGGACCCGGTGGCCTTCCTGGGTTACTGGAACAACCCACAGGCCACCGAGGCCAAGTTCTCGGGCCCTTATCTGCGCACCGGTGATCTGGCCGAGGTGGACCCGGAGGGCTACTTCTGGTTCAAAGCCCGCAAGGATGATCTGATCAAGGCTTCCGGTTACCGTATAAGCCCCTTCGAGGTGGAAGATGCGCTCTTATCCCAACCCCAGGTGGCCATGGCTGCGGTGGTGGGGGAAGCGGATGCCGAACGCGGCCAAAAGGTGGTGGCGTACGTGCGGCTACAGCCCGGAGAGGCCGCTACGCCTGAGCTCGCCCGCGCGCTGCAGGAACAGGTGAAGCGGCGGCTGGGCCACTATGCCTACCCGCGCGAGCTTTATTTTGTGGATGAGCTTCCCCTCACCGCCACCGGAAAGATCCAGCGCTTCAAGCTCAGAAAAACATAATCCAGCACAGGTTTTTTGGCTAAGCCGTTTTTGGGGGCGGGCCGTGCCCGTGTTATCATGCTCGGACCGTGCGTTACTTGATTGTCTCCGACCTACACGGCAACTGGCCCGCCCTCGAGGCCGTGCTGGCAGCGGCCAGGGACTACGAAAAAGTACTCTTTCTCGGCGACGCAGTGGGCTACTATCCGGACGGAGAAAAAGTTGTTGGCTGGCTCCGCTCAGTAGGGGCTCCCTGGCCCGCTGGTGGGGCGGGTGGGCATAATGGGAAACCACGACGACTGGCTGGTAAGAATCGACGGCCTCGAGGCCGAAGGCCCCATCCTGGAAATTCTGGCCTGGCAGGCCGAAAGGCTTTCCCCGGCCAACTTGGAGTACCTGAGCGCGCTCCCCTGGACCCGGCACCTCGAGGACGCGCTCCTGGTACATGGAAGCCCCTGTGATCCCCTGGCCTACCTGGAAAACACCGAGCAGGCCAAAAACGCTTTTGGCTGCACCGAGGCCCGCATTACCTTTCACGGCCACACCCACCATGCGGGGGCCTATACCCAGATCAAGGGCCCCAACGGAGACTGGATCCGCTTTCAGCGCTGTGTCCCTTCGGCGGATATCATAGTGGCGCCCAAGGCGCGCATCATCGCCAACCCCGGCTCGGTGGGCCAGCCGCGGGACGGTATGCCGGGAGCCGCTTACCTTATTTGGGACAGCAAAGAAGACAATCTCGAGTACCACCGCGCCAGCTACGACCTCGCGGCCCTCTTAGAGACGCCAATT
>JAMCQK010000088.1:0-9883 GCA_023382135.1 Deinococcus sp. | reverse complement strand
CTGGCTCTACGACCGCCTCTTGATGGGAAGATAGTGCGCAAAATTGGCGTCTCTAAGAGGGCCGCGAGGCAACCCCCAGGTATATGATCTCTCCGTTAGGCCATCCAAAAATCCTCTCCCTGCTCCCAGAGCTTGGTGTGCAGAGCTTCCTGTTCACCGGACCGGAAGGTGTGGGCCGCCGCACCGTGGCCCGCTGGTTCACCTACTTGCTAAACTGTACCCGCGGCTTACCTCCTTGTGGTAACTGCGCTTCCTGCTTGCTTGATCCGCACCCGGACTTTCTGCTGGTGGAGCCAGACAAAGACACCAAGAGCGGAAAGACCTCGCAAAAGCCGCAGATCCGCTTAGAACAGATCGCCCCACGCCAAGAGGGCGAACCCAACCTGCTGGACTGGGCTTCTACTTACCCGCGTTACCGGGCCAAGCTGGCAGTAGTGGACGGCGCGCACCTGCTGAACGAGGCTGCCGCCAACGCGCTGCTCAAGCTGCTGGAAGAGCCCCCGGGCTACTTGCGGCTGGTGCTGGTGGCCCCCAGCCGCGAGCTGGTGCTCCCCACGCTGGCCTCGAGGTCTACCGAGATCCCCTTTGCGCCGCTGCCGGCAAGTCTGATGGAGACGCTCACCCCCGACCCCAGAGTGCTGGCTTTTGCCGGCGGTGCCCCCGGAAAGGCCCTGTGGGCTTTGAACCATCCCGCGGAGTTCAGCGCGCTCAACCAAGCGGCCAGCAAGGTCTTGGAAGCCTTGGAAACGGGGCCCAACCAGAGTTTTCTGGCACTCAAGGAGCTGCTCGAGGTCGAAGGCGGGCTGGCTTACTTTTCTACCATGCTGCACCATTTATTTCCCCTAGGCACAGGCGCTCGCGCCGCCGCCCTCGAGGTCATCCTGCGCACCGAGGAAGCGCTGGCCAGTTATGTGAGCACCGACCTGGTGGTCACCCAGCTTGCTCAGAAGCTCTGGCGTCTTGCAAAGGCCCCCCAAAGGGTATAGTCGGATTAGGGAGGCGGGACTCGGTGAAAGCATTGAGACAGTGGACAACCATACCGCCAATACCAAACTCTTTTTCGCGATGACTCTTTCAGAGGTTTAGTTATGAACTCTGTCGGCATACGTTTTTCCCACGGTCCCAGGCTCTACGACTACCGCTTCCAGGGGGAACCCCCACCGGTAGACACCTGGGTGTTGGTCCAGAGCAGCCGCGGACTGGAGTTAGGCAAAGTACGCACCGCGCCGAGAAGCGCCAGGCCCTTTGGGGAGCTGGTACGCCAGGCCACACCAGAGGATCTGGACAAAGCCGCCAAGCTCCGCGCCAGGGCGGACGACCTCAAGTGGTGGCTCAAAGCCCGCTTCCGCCGCGAGGGCGTGACGGCCAAGGTCTTGGGCTGCGACTTCACCTTGGACGGAAGCCATCTGACGGTGCACTACTCTGCAGAAGAACGTATTGATTTAAGGCGCTGGGTGGGCGAGCTGGCGCGGCTGGCGAACGCCCGTGTGGAGATCGTGGCTTTGGGCCCGCGCGACCAAGCTGCATACATCGGTACTTTAGGCGCTTGCGGCATGGAGTCCTGCTGCTCCACCTGGCTACAGGACTTTGCCCAGGTGTCAATCAAGATGGCGCGCGACCAGCAGTTGCCGCTCTCGCCAGAAAAAATCTCCGGTCCCTGCGGCAGGCTGCTGTGTTGCTTGCAGTACGAGCACGAGCAGTACGTGGAACTTCTCAAAGACTTACCCCGCAAGAACTCCAAAGCCTGCACCACCGCCGGCACTTGCGGCAAGGTGGTGAAGCTCAACCCGCTTGCCCAGACGGTAGACATCATCACCGAGGAAGGAAGTTACATCACCGCGCACAAGAGCGAGCTGCGCGAAGCATAAGTACCCCTTTTAGCAAGGGAAGAGTCAATATCCCTCCTTACCAAAAGGGGGATTCAACCCGGTCTTGTCGAGGAGTCTATATTTTTCTTAGACACTAACTTCAGAAAAACAGATTTCTCGCCTGCGGCTCGAGATGACACGTCTTTACCCCCCTTTTTTCTCAGGGGAGGATTCATCTGTCACCACGAGCAGTCCCTTCTGTTACTGGAACAACCCCCTGTCATCCCGAGTGCTCATTCGTGTCATCCCCAACACCCTTTGTCATCCCGAATACTCCCTGTCATCCCGAACGAAGTGAGGGATCTCTCTTTTTCCTCTCAAGACCAAAACAAAGACCAACAGCGAGATTTCTCGGGCTACGCCCTCAAAATGACAGGATGGGGCGCTCGGAGTGACAAAAACAGCTTTGGTACAGCAGCCTTGGCACGCGACTGGCCCCTTGGCGAGTTTTCAACCAATCTCTTTTAGAATGAAGCATGAAAAAGACGGCCTATCAGCTAAACGGTGTACGGCCTGACACTCCAATTTGGCTGTGTTATACCCCTGCGGTATGACCGCTGGTTAGGTGCCATGACGTATCGCCGCGCTACCCTAAATGATTGCGCTTTCCTCGCAAAGCTAAATCACCAATTGATTCAGGACGAGGGGCACCACAATCGGATGACGGCGCCGGAGTTGCAGCAGCGCATGAGGAACTGGCTTTCCGGCGAATACACCGCGATCGTCTTCGAGGAGAACGAAGAGGTCGTTGCTTATGCCTTGTACCGCGAGCAAGCTGACGAGATTTATCTACGTCAGCTCTTTGTTGCCCGGCAACGCCGCAGAGAGGGAATTGGCCGTCGAGCCATAGACATTCTCCAGTCCGGGATCTGGCCAAAGACCAAGCGGATGACCGTAGAAGTATTGGTCACTAACCACGGTGCGGTATCGTTCTGGCGAGCAGTGGGCTACACAGATTATTCCCTAACGCTTGAGATTTTGCCGAAAGATGAAACATCCACCTAACTTTGTTGTTAGCCATGATGCGCTTTAGACATCATGGCTTTATGTTATGTTCGATGCTTCCACCCAATATCCACCTGGCAAGCCTCTCCCTTGTACCCAAAACGGCACAGAAACCGCTTTGGCTACGCGGGAGGCTGCAAGCGCACCGCCAGAATAACCGACTCTTCCTCGCGCACCCGGACCTCCGTACACACAAAATCTGAACGGCTATAAATCATCCGGCGCGTTGGGTCATCTTCGGCAGTTCTGCCTGGGGTCATGTCGTCAAAAACCGCGATCCCGCCAGGTTTTATCAGCGACAAAGACCTGCTCAGACCTTCGGGCTCATGCTTGGCGGGTCCCGCGTCAATAAACAAAAGGTCGAATGGCCCATAACCCGCGATCACACTCCAGTCGCCGCGAACAACTTTGACAGTGGGAATCCCCTTGAAGGCCGGGCTCACTACCCGCACACGGTTCTCGTCGTGGTCCACGGCGGTCAAAGTTGAGCTGCTCGCCAGGCCCGATGCCAACCATGCGGTTCCGGCGCCGTAGCCTATACCAATCTCCCCTACTTGAGCATTGAGCCGGCTTGCGGCTAAAACCCGCAGCAGTCTGCCGGTTGGAACCGAGCAGGAATCGCTGAAATTATTCTCGAACGCTCTATCCAACGCGACCTTTACCAGACCAGGAAGCTCGTTGTTCGGCATATGGATCCATCAAAACTCTACCGGCATTGCCTTGTGCCCCCGGATCACAAAGCCACCCGCGTACTCCACCTTATCAGTAGCCAGCCGCACATCCGGGAACCGGCGGAGCAGCGTGGCAAACGAGGTCTGCATCTCGAGCCGGGCCAAAGGCGCCCCGATGCAGTAGTGAATCCCGAGGCCAAACGTAAGGTGTTGGTTGTCTTTGCGGGTAAGGTCCAGGGAATTTGCATTCTCAAATTTCCTGGGATCGCGGTTGCCGGAGGCGTAAAGCAGCGCTACCTCCTGCCCCTGCTTGAGCGGTATGCCTTGATATTCAAAGTCCTCCAGCACCCAGCGCTCAAACATCGGGAGTGGCGTGTCGTAGCGGAGCATCTCCTCCACCGCCGCCTTGAAAAAATCTTGGTTGCCCTCGCGTGCGGCTTGTTTGGCCAGGTTCATTTGATCTGGGTTACGGGACAACGACAGAAAACCCGCGGTGGTTCCATTCACAGTCGCTTCGTGGCCGGCGTTCAAGAGCAAAATGCAGTTGGCCACCAGTTCGTCTTCGGTTAGCATCTCGCCTTGCTCCTCAACTTGCACCAAAGCGGTAATCAGATCATCTTGCGGATTCTTGCGCCGTTCGTCTGCCAGAGCTTTGATGTAATCCGAGAACTCCACCACCGCTTGGTTGGCCTGGACAGCCTGCTGGTCCGAGTAGCCAAGTTCGTAAAGCTTGACAATGCTGGAAGACCACGGCCTGAGCTGGTGCTGGTCTTCTTCGGGAACACCCAAAAGCTCGGCGATGACCGCGACCGGCAGCGGCTCGGCGTAGTCCTGCAAAAGGTCCATTTTCCCTCGGTCTTCGGCTTGGTCGAGCATCCGGTTGACGATAGATTCAATCTTCCCGCGCAAACCCTCGACCCGCGCAGGAGTAAACGCCTTCATAACCAAGCTCTTGAGCCGGGTGTGCTTGGGAGGCTCGTTATCCAGCATGTGGTGAGACTGGAACTGGTCGAAGTCCTTGGTCAGCGGATTAGGCGGCGGCCACCCGAGTTCGTCCCGCGAGAGCCGGTGCAGAATTGAACGGCCCAGACGTTTGTCGCGCAGGAGCGCGGCAATGTCGTGGTAGCGGGTGAAGAACAGCTTGTTCCACACCGGGTCAAAGAAGACCGGTGTGCTTTCGCGTAGTTCAGCCAGGCGCGGGTAAGGATCGGCCACAAACTCGGGCGCGTTGATGTCCAGGTGAAGTGTTTTCATGGCAGCCTTGCCTGTAGTTTATCCTTTGGAATGATGCTTGGTCCACGTATGCTTTGCACCAAAGGCCAGAAAGCAAGAAAGCCGCAAGGTTTGCCCGGCCGCCTGATCCCATGCTGAACATTTTCCTAGTCCTTTCGCAGACCATGCGGCTGATTCTGGCCTACCCGCTGGGCGTGTTAGGGATCACGCTGCTTGCCCTGCTAGCAACGGTGGCTTCCCTGGGAGTGCTTACGGGAGCGATGGCAGTAGGCCTCGCCAAAGTCTTTCTGCTGCTGGCGCGTGAAGGCCGCTGGCAGCCGCAGGAGCTCTGGGGCAAGACAAACCGCAATAGCCTGTACGCGGGCTGGGCCAGCATTGGAATGCTGGTTGGGTACATGGTTCTGCTGCTGGCGGCGGACAAATATTACGCCAGCTTCACCGAGGAAGTCGGATTTTTAGCGGGGCTGCTACTGGGTCTAGTCTGGTTTTACCCGTTTGTGCTCATGGCCGACGCCGGACTGGGTTGGCGCCAAGCGCTGGCAAAAAACTGGCGCCTGATCCGGAAAGGGGGAGTGTTGGCCCATGTTTTGCTGGCGGCCTTGCTCGAGGCTATCCAGCTTTTGCCCACGGACAAGGTAAACGTGGTGGTGCAATTGATGGTCTTGGTCTTGCTCTTCGCCATTCCGGCGGTTGCCCAGTGCGTCGCCTACGCCAGCCTGACGCGTGAGCCTGCTAAAGAGGTCTCGTAACGGCTACTTTTCGTAGGGCTTGCCGATGGCCGCTGGCGGCCTGCTTCTGCCGATAAAGCCCGCCAACACCAGCATGGTGAGCAGGTAGGGGAAGGCCTCCACCAAGACAGACGGAAGCACCTCGCCCCCTTGCAGCTTGATAGCCAGTGCCCGGAAAAACCCAAAAAGGAGAGTAGCGCCGAGCACTCCCAGCGGGTGCCATTTGCCAAAGATCAGCGCTGCTAAAGCAATGAACCCCTGGCCCGCGCTCATGTTGCGCACGAACTGGTTGAGGAAGCCAATCGAGAGGAAGGCGCCCGCCAGACCCGCCATTACACCGGAGAGCACCACCGCGGTGTAGCGCATGCGGTAAACATTCACCCCCACGGTGTCGGCGGCCTCGGGGTGCTCGCCTACGGCGCGCAGTCGCAGGCCCCAGGGGGTCTTGAAAAGCACCCACCAGGCCACTGGAACCATGATGAAAGCCAGGTACACCAGCGGGCTGAAGCCAAACCACAGGGGAAGCCGGTTCACCACTTCCTGTGAGCTAGTGGTGTTGTTGTAAAACGCTTTGAGCAAAAGCGAAGGCCCGCCGAGCGCCAGCAAGTTAATGGCGGTACCGCTCACGATCTGGTCCGCTTTGTACCGGATTGACACCAGCGCATGAACAAAGGCTACCGCGCCGCCCACCAAGACCGCAGCCAGCACACCCGCCCAGGGAATCCAGGCCACGTGGGCATTGGGGTCGGAAACTAGATAAGGGGCCTCGAGGCGGTCCACCGCTATGGCCGCAGCTGCCGCCCCGAAGAGGATCATCCCCTCGAGCGCGATATTGGTCACCCCGCTTCGTTCCGAGAACATCCCGCCCAGGGCAGTAAGCAGCAACGGGGCCGTAGACCGCAGCGTGATGCCAAGCAGCGCTAGGTTAAAAATATCCGACATCAGCAGGCCTCCTTACCGGTGTGGGACGCTTCCCGGGACGCTTTGGCCTCGGTTTCTACTTCGGCAGCCTTGAGTGGATCGGTGAAGTAGCGCGGCAAGAACCCGCCCGCCGCGATAAACAAAACAATCAGCGCCTGAAGCACTGTGACCAGTTCGCGGCTAATACCCAGTTGCAGATTAAGCTGCAAGCCCCCCGTGAGAAGCACTCCAAAAAGCAGCGCGGAAAGCGCGACTCCGGTGGGCGTGTTCTGGCCCATCAGCGCCACCGCAATGCCATCGAAACCAACACTCACCGGCAGAGATTGCTTGAGCCGGTACTCGTCAATTCCTCCGCCCGCTACGTAGTGGGTGGCCGCCAACCCCACTAGCGCGCCCGAGATGGCCATGGCCAGAATAGTCTTCCGGCCAATGTTCACGCCCGCATATTCGGCGGCCTTGGGCGCAAAGCCGAGCGCGCGGAGTTCGTAGCCACCGGCGGTGCGGAACAGGTAGAAGTTATAAAAAAAGAGCGCCACCACCGCGATAAAAAACGAGTCGTTCAAGCGTACCGATCTGAGTGCGGGAGAAATTTCCACCGGGGGACCGGGCAAAAATCCCCCAGCCACAAAGCCCGCCAGACATGCCGCCGCCGCGAGTAGTAACCTGCGGCCCAGGTCAAGGCGCCTGAAAAACGCGTACACGCCAAGAGCCAGCACTACCGCCAGCGGAACCGCCCAAGAGAGGTGGCCTTGCGGTGCCAGCGTGGAAAGCAGAAAGGGAAGGCGGGCACCCTCGGGGATCTCGGCGCTGCGCGCCTCGAACCCTTCGGCCTTGAAAGGCAGCCGGAGGGTGGCGCCAAAAAACTTGTATTCGTTGGAGGAGATGATGAACAAGAACACAGACGAGGCAATGTAGTTCATCATGATGGTGTTGATCACCTCGTGCGCTCCAAAGCGGGCTTTCAACCAACCGGGGATTGCACCCCAGAGCGCTCCGCCGAGCGCGGCGGCTACAATTGAAAGCGGCAGAACCAACCACCCGGGACCCGGCATATAGACGCCCACCAGCATGCAGGAAATGGCCCCCAGCGTAAGCTGGCCCGGAGCGCCAATGTTGAAGAGCCCGGCACGGAACCCGAACGCTACGCCCAGGCCGGTGAAGATGAGCGGTGTTGCCAGCAGCAAGCTCTGGAACCAGCCCGGCAAGCTCACCAGCGGGCTGAACAGCAGTTGAAACGTGTAGGTAACCAGGTCCAGCTTGGCCGTGATGGCGTTACCCAGAGGAAGCGTGAGACCCTTGGCCCCCGGCGCCGGCGTTAGCAGCGCAACCACCAACATGCCAAACAGCGACGCCAGCAACAGTGAGAAGAGTGGAACTACCACCCCCCGGTAGCGCACCAAAAAAGCCAGCCCTGCGGGAAGCTGTAGCCTTGCCGCCAACAAAAGAGCCAGCGAGTAGAAGAGGCCTAAGTAGGCGCCGAGCGACAAGGCGTAGCGTTTGAGCGGAAGCCTATTGGCCTCCGTTCCCGCCGCCAAAGCGGCACTATTGACCGAATACACCGCCTGGTAGAAGAGGACGGCCTCGAGGGCGAAGACCGCCAACCCGATGCCGCCAAGGATATAGAGCATCTGTGCCCTGCGCCGCGGATTAGGGTGGAAAAAACTGACCACCGCCAAAACCACCAGCAGCGCAAAAACCCAGAATCCAAGCGTCACACTACCCAAAAAGTGCTCCGGCCCAGGCACCTGTAAGGCCCTGGGGCTCACCATTCCAAAGGGGGTGACAAGCAAGGCCGCCCCGTCGAAGTCGCGCTTGGGAACCGTCCAAGGAGCGAGCGCCAAAAGTCCTAGCAGCACCGTATTAGAGACAACAAACAGCAGTCGCGAAAAGGTTGTGCCAAACACGCACCGATTCTAACCGATGGCAAAGCCATACTTCCAAGTTGTGCTAGACTCCCTGCGTGGCCAAAGGTCCAAGTTCCACCGAATCAAATTCCGAAGCGATTAAGCAGATGTTTTCGCAGATTGCCCCCAGGTATGACCTGCTCAACCGGATACTCTCTTTGGGCGTTGACCAGTACTGGCGCAAAGTTGCGCTAAAGCTTGCGCTTGAAAAGAGGCCCGCGCGCATTTTAGATCTGGCCACCGGCACCGGGGATCTTGCGCTGCTGCTGAAACGCACGCGGCCGGATGCGGAAGTGGTGGGGGCCGACTTTGCGCCGCCGATGCTCGAGATTGCCAAAGAAAAAGCCAAGAAGGCGGGCCTCGAGGCCCGCTTCCTCCCCGCCGATGCGCTCAATCTGCCCTTTGCCGACAGTTCTTTTGACGCGGTAACCATCGCCTTCGGCTTGCGCAATTTCACCGACTACCCCAAAGCCCTCACAGAGCTTTACCGGGTAATCACCCCTGGGGGAAGGCTGGTCATTCTGGACTTTCCACCACCGCCACGGGGCGGCCTGGGAGCGTTCTACCGGTTTTACTTCAAACAGATACTGCCTTGGCTGGGAGGGATTATCTCCAGGAACCCCGCAGCCTACCGGTATCTGCCCAGTTCGGTCGAGCGTTTCCTGACTCCGGGCGATCTCAAAGGTCATATGCAAGAAGCTGGTTTCTCCGCCGAGTACCGGCTCCTTAGCGGGGGCATTGTCTCGTTGCACCAAGGCGACAAGCCCGCCAAGATCGCAGGCCGGTAACCAGATTCGGCTGCCGCCTTCGGCTGGAAGCTTTTGGCTTTTGGCGTTCAATGTTCGCTTCGGTGTTCGGCGCCAGGCTAGTGTTGATGCCCACCCTCGTTGTGAACGTGCCCGTGCTCAAGTTCCTCGGCAGTAGCGGTCCGGACTGCTGAAACCAGCACCTCAAAGTCCAGCGTGTCGCCCGCGAGCGGGTGGTTGAAGTCAATGGTCACTTCGTCGCCCTGGACCCCCGTAACCCTGAGCGGCAACGGATTCCCCGAGGTGTCTTGTGTGTAAAACTGGGCGCCTTCCACCACCTCGGCTTCCGGCGGGAAGTCCCCGCGGGAGACCACCTGAACTCCTTCCGGGTCGCGAAGGCCGTAGCCCTTTTCCGGCGGGACCGATACGCGCACGCTCTGGCCGGCCTCGAGGCCTTCTAGCGCTTCCTCCAGCCCCTCCACAATGGTCCGGTGCCCATGCAGATAAGGCAGCTCCCCCTGGTCGAGCACTTCCCCATCCACCCTCAGGGTATAGCGGATGGTCACCACCTTGTCTTGCGAAATAACCATGGTTTCTCCTCTTGCCGCCCAGCGGCAGATGGCGAAGTATAACCTAGCCAAAGCACTCAAAGGTAAACCGTGGCCCTTTAAAGATGCGTGAGCCACGTATGCTTTGGGTATGCGCCTGGAAGAAGCCATCGGTAAAACCCCCATGGTCCGCCTTCAGCGGGTAGTAGAGCCCGGCATGGCGGAAGTGTTCGTAAAGCTGGAGGGCTCCAACCCCGGT
>JAMCQK010000197.1:3969-4369 GCA_023382135.1 Deinococcus sp. | reverse complement strand
TCAACCAGACTTCGGTCATAAGGAAGCGGGGGGCGGAGAGTTAACGGCGGAAAGCAGAGAATTGGCTTGTCTGGATCGCGGTTCGGAGGAAGGCATCTTATTCATCAACATAACCGATTCTGCCCCCAGCCAGCGCTCTTAGCGTTCAGATATCAACCCCAATGACCTCAGCCAGCAACTTTCTCACCAACTCCGGTTTGGCCGTGCCCTTGGTTTCCTTCATCACCTGGCCCAAAAGCGCGTTCAGCGCCTGGGTTTTGCCCGCCCGGATTGTTTCCACAATGCCCGCATTGGCAGCCACCACCTTTTCCACCACCAGCCGTATTGCGCCCTGGTCCACCACTACCTTCAGGCCCCGCTCGGCAACCAACTTTTCCGGGTCGGCGCCGTCCATCACCTC
>JAMCQK010000197.1:0-3959 GCA_023382135.1 Deinococcus sp. | reverse complement strand
TGGCCACACGGCTGGTGACATCTCCCCGCTCCTGCAAACCGGCCAGCTTGGCCAGGTTGTCTGGAGTAAGCTTGGTGTCTTGAATTTCAACTGTCCGCTCGTTCAGGTATCCGGCCACATCCGCGTTCAACCAGTTGGCCAGTTTCTGCGGGTCGCCCTGGTAGTCCTTTAGCGCTTGGTCAAAAAACTGGGCGAGCGAAGTGTTATAAGCCAGTATTTCCGCGTCATACGGGCGTATACCCGAGGTTTGATACCGGGCCGACTTCTCCGCGGGAAGCTCGGGCATGGTTTTCTTGATCCGGCCAATCCACTTTTCATCCACGGAAAGCGGAGGAAGGTCCGGCTCGGGGAAGTAGCGGTAATCGCTCTCGCCTTCCTTGACGCGCATGGTGTACGTTTTGCCAGCGGCCTCGTCCCAGCCAAGGGTGGCTTGCCCAATTTTTCCGCCCTGCTTGATGATTTCGGTTTGGCGCTTGATCTCGTATTCCAAGGCGCGCGAAACACTTTTGAACGAGTTAAGGTTTTTGATCTCGACCTTGGTGCCAAAGGGCCCGCCGGGCCTGCGCACGGAAACATTCACGTCGGCGCGCATCTTGCCTTCTTCCGGGTTAGCGTCGGAAATACCCAGCGTTTGCGCAATGCTGCGAACGTGCGAGAGAAAAAGCCTTGCCTGCTCCGGTGTTTTGATATCGGGCTCGGTGACCAGCTCGATTAGGGGCGAGCCCGCGCGGTTGAGGTCAATAAGGGTGTAGTCGGCGGAGGCGGGATGAAGGCTTTTGCCAGCGTCTTCCTCCAGGTGCACCCGTGTGATGCCGATGCGCTCACCTTCGACGTTGATAGAGCCGTCCGTTCCGATGGGCAGGTCGTACTGGGAAATCTGGTAGTTCTTGGGCAGGTCCGGGTAGTAATAATTTTTGCGGTGGAACTGGGTCCATGGGGCTACCTTGCAGCCGAGCGCCAGCGCAAACATGATGCCGTAGTCCACCGCCTGCTGGTTGATGACCGGAAGCACGCCGGGAAGCCCCAGGCATACAGGGCAGGTATGGGTGTTGGGGCCGTCGCCAAAGTATTCGGCCTCGCAAGAGCAGAACATTTTAGTTTTGGTTCTGAGGTGGAGGTGGACCTCGAGGCCGATAACGGCTTCAAACATAGCGTTCAAATTATATCGCCGGGAGCGAAGGCTGCCCCGCGGCCGCTCTCTTTATCAGGGTGCGGCGCCACGCTACACCAGCAGCCTTGCCGTTGGCTCGTCCACAACAAGCTCGTTGAGCAGCTTGCCCACCAGCGCCGCCTTAAGCGCTTGCGCCTTGCTTTTGCCCGCCACAACGCACACGGCATGCGGCGCCCGGCGAAAAAGACCCAGTTCGGGCCCGCTGGCGCGCTGGTTGAGCGGGATGTCATCGAAAGTTCCGTTCTCGCGGAAGAAAACCGTGGCGATATCCCCCGCCACGCGCTCCCGCCGAAGCTCCTGCCGGTCGGACTCTTCCAAGTACCCCATCGCGTGCACGTAGCTTGGAACGCTGGCACGAATGGCGCCCACGCTATAAAGGAGCACGTTGGCCCGTTTCTGCAAGTCTAAGATCTGCCGCACGCTTCGTTCCTTCCACAGCGCCGCCTTGGTGCGCGGGTAATCAAAAAAAGCCGGCACCGGAAACAGGTGCACGTGGGCCCCGTAGTTCTGCCCAAAGCGCAGGATGACCTCGCTAATGTGCAGGTTGCTGATGTCAGCCACGTTGCCGGAACCGTTTAACTGGACAACCTCCACATTGGGGGTGGGTTGGGGGATGAGATGCCTGGAGATGGCCGCCAGCGTAGTTCCCCAGGCAACTCCCAGCACCGTCCCTGCTTGCACCAGGGTATTAAGATGCGCTCCCGCGAAAGTAGCTACCCGCTCAAGCGCCTCGGCCTCGCTGGCATTATCCGGGACCGGGACCGTATGCACCGCAGCCAAACCATACTTGGCCTTGATCTCCCACTCCAGCGAATGGCTGTCTCCGCCTGGGTCCACAATGCGGATCTGGACCATTCCCTGCCTTTTGGCAAGACTGAGCAGCCGTGAGACTTTGGGCCGCGAAAGCCCGAGTTCCCGCGCGATCTCCTCGGTGGTCAGGCCCTGGTAGTAGTAGAGTTTGGCCGCCTGCAGGGCCTGATTATGCTGGTTCTCCACCAACAACCCGGGCGTTTGTCTTCTCGGCCTGCGCCTGCTCTTAGCTTTGCCGGCTTTCAGCACAGAACCAGCTTAGCAGCACCTGGAGCGCACGCGGAAAAGCTTCCGGCTGCCAGGGTTCAACGAGGACCGCTTTACCCGCTACCAGCCATATGTATGGAATGGATTTCAGCATACAATCTAAGGTGAACATCTGTTCAATAATGGCGAAAATATGTTCATTCAAGTGTGAACTTATGGGCGATAAGGCGTTCTTTGCATACCGGCACCAGCGGGCTTGTGGGCAAGATTCAAACGCGCCCGCCGCCTTCTTGTTAGTTCCCCCAGGTCGCTGAGGAGCGGATCAGCGGTGCCTGCACGCAAAGAACTCATCGCCATGCTGCGCGAGCGGCAAGCCTGGGACATTATTGTGATTGGCGGCGGCGCCACCGGTCTTGGAACGGCGGTGGACGCGGCCACCAGGGGGTACCGGACGTTGCTGCTCGAGGCCCACGACTTCGCTAAAGGAACCTCCTCCCGGTCAACCAAACTGGTCCATGGCGGCGTGCGTTACTTAGCTCAGGGGAACATTGGCCTGGTTCGTGAAGCGCTAAGGGAGCGGGGCTTACTGCTGCAAAACGCGCCCCACCTGGTACACAGGCTGGGGTTTGTGGTTCCGGCCTATGCTTGGTGGGCGCTACCCTTTTACGGGGCTGGCCTCAAGGCTTACCAGGTCCTTTCCGGCGGGCTGAGCGCCGGCCCTACTACGCTTCTTTCTCCAAAAAAAGCTATGGAGCTACTTCCCACTCTGGAGCAGAAAGAACTAAAAGGCGGCGTGCTCTACTACGACGCCCAGTTTGACGACTCAAGGCTGGCCGTCACCCTTGTCCGGACGCTGTTTGACCAGGGTGGTGTGGCGCTCAACTATCTGCCGGCTACCGGGCTTCAGAAGCAAAACGGCCAGATTTGCGGGGTGGTGGCGCAAGACGCCGAGACGGGTGAGGGTTTTGAGCTCGAGTCCAAAGCGGTGGTGAACGCTACCGGCGTGTTTGTGGACGCGGTGCGCAGACTGGATGAGCCTTCCGCCAAAAGCATGTTGGCCCCAAGCCAGGGGGCGCATCTGGTGGTGGATCGCCGCTTTCTTCCCAGCGCGCATGGGCTGATGATCCCCAAGACCGATGACGGGCGGGTGCTCTTTGCGGTGCCCTGGCACGACAAGGTGATCTTAGGCACTACCGATAAGGAGGTTCCCGAGGTTTCGCTTGAGCCGCGGGCGCGGGGCTGGGAGATTGAGTTCATCTTGAGCACCGCAGGCAGGTATCTGGATCCAAAGCCAGCCGTAGATGACGTGAAGTCGGTATACGCGGGGCTGCGCCCATTGGTGAAGGCCGGCAGGGCTGGCTCGACCGCCGCGCTATCGCGCGACCACACGATTCGCGTATCAAAGAGCGGCCTGATCACGGTAACCGGTGGAAAGTGGACCACCTACCGGTGCATGGGTGAGCAGGTGGTGGACCGGGCGGTGGCGGTGGCGGGGCTGGGATATGCGGCCTCGAGGTCCGCCGGGCTCAAGCTGCACGGCTACTCGGCAGACCCATTGGACGAACCCTGGTGCGTGTATGGTTCCGAAGCGGAAAAGGTGCGGGCCCTTCCGGGGGCGCATGTTCTTCTGCATCCCCAGCTGCCCTACACCGAGTCCCAGGTCCGCTTTGCGGCCAGATACGAGCTGGCCAGAACCGTGGAAGATGTGCTGGCGCGCAGAACCCGGGCCTTGTTCCTGGATGCTAAGGCCAGCCTCGAGGCCGCCCCCAAG
>JAMCQK010000221.1 GCA_023382135.1 Deinococcus sp. | reverse complement strand
GTTCACGTCCGCGCCGGGAATACGGTTTTCCACCCGCAGGCCGGCGCCGTGTCCCACCACACGGAAACCGCAGGTGCGGTTGTCGCGTCCCCAGGCCACCGCGGTGGGCGCAAAAGAGCCCACCGCGGTGGCCTGGGCACAGCGCATTTACCCGGATCCCCTCGCGCGCGTGGATAACCGCCAGCTCGCGGGACATGGAGAGCACCGCGCCTTTGCTGGCGGTATAGGCCAGTTGTGGCGTGGCCGCACCTAGGATGGCCACAAACGAGGCGGTGTTGATAATAGAGCCACCGCCGGCCCGCCTGAGCGCCGGAATACCGTATTTGCATCCCAGGAAGACGCCCTTCACGTTGATCCGGAAGGTCAGGTCCCAAACTTCCTCGGTAGTTTTAATGGCGTCGTCGTCGTCGGCATGGGAGATGCCCGCGTTATTAAAGAGGACGTTGAGCTTGCCGTAGGTTTTCTCGGCGGTGTTGATCATCATCTCGGCATCGGAGGCCCTGGATACATCGGCGTGAACATAGGTAGCACGTCCTCCCGCACCACTGATCATCCGGGCGGTTTCTTGTCCGCCAGTATCGTTCACGTCGGCCACAACAATGGCGGCACCCTCTTGAGCGAAGAGGAGCGCGGTTTCGCGCCCAATTCCGCTTCCCGCACCTGTGATCAGGGCAACTTTGTCTTTCAATCGCATGATGGTGTTCTCCTTATTAATTCACAGCAAGCACAGGATACCTCAGCTGGCCTACCACCAAGCCCCAGCTGGCCCGGCAAGCTCTTATAGTCTAAAGCCGCTCAAAGCCCCGGATGCGCTCCCAGTCGGTAACCGCAGACTCAAAGGCCTCGAGTTCTACATCGGCACTATTCAGGTAGTGGGCCACCACGGCCTCGCCAAAGGCTTCTTTCGCAAGTGCGCTCGCGGCAAAAAGCTCTCTGGCCACGCGCAAGGATGAAGGCACCCTGGGCTTGGACGAATGGTAGGCGTTACCGCTGAACTCGGGCTCCAAGGGAAGCTTCTGGTCCATGCCATAAAGCCCGGCGGCAATCATGGCGGAAAGCGCCAGGTAAGGGTTCACGTCCGCGCCGGGAATACGGTTTTCCACCCGCAGGCCGGCGCCGTGTCCCACCACACGGAAACCGCAGGTGCGGTTGTCGCGTCCCCAGGCCACCGCGGTGGGCGCAAAAGAGCCCACCGCGTAGCGCTTGTAGCTGTTGATGTTGGGCGCGTAAAAGAGCGTGAGCTCGCGCACATAGGCAAGCTGCCCCGCCAAAAAATGTTCAAACGCCTTGGGATCGTCTCTAAAGAGCGCGCTGCCGTCTTTGCGGCGCAGACTGAAGTGGATGTGGCACGAGTTGCCTTCGCGCTCGTTGTACTTGGCCATAAAGGTGATGGCGTGGCCTTCCTGGGAGGCAATCTCCTTGGCCCCGGTTTTGAAAACCACGTGGTCGTCGGCGGTGGCCAGGGCGCTTTTATACTTAAAGTTCACCTCGTGCTGGCCGAAGTTGCACTCGCCCTTGGAGTTTTCCACGATCAAGCCGGCCCCGGCCATCTCCCGGCGTAGCCGCCCAATCACGTTCTCCACCCTGCTGGTGCCAATAATGGAGTAGTCCACGTTGTACTGGTTGGCGGCCTCGAGGTCCCAGTAGCGCTTCTTGAAAGCGGTCTCGTAGGTTTCGCGAAACAGGATGAACTCCAGCTCGGTAGCGGCGAAGGCCTCGAGGCCTCTCTCTTCCAAACGGGCCAGCTGCTTCTTGAGGACCTGCCGAGGCGAAGGCGCCACCTCCTTGCCGTCTTGCCACTGGAGGTCGGCTTGAACCATGGCGGTCTTTTCCAGCCAGGGGATCAGCCGCAAGGTGGAAAGATCCGGCTTCATCACAAAGTCGCCGTAGCCGGTCTCCCAGCTCGACATGGCATAGCCCGAGACGGTACGCATCTCCACGTCCACCGCCAGCAAGTAGGCGCAGCCCTCAGCCCCATGCGCAAGGATCTCGTCCAGGAAGTAGCGGGCGTCCAGGCGCTTGCCCTGCAGGCGGCCCGGCATATCGGTGAGCACAAGCAACACGGTGTCAATCGCGCCGTTCTCCACATCAGCTTTCAGTTTTTCCAGGCTAAGCACGGTTCCTCCCAACAACACCCTACTGCGCGGTCATCCCGCCGTCAGCGGCGATGATCGAGCCGGTGATAAACGAAGCCTCGTCAGAGGCCAGAAACAGCGCCAGGTGGGCAATTTCCCGCGGTTCACCCGGGCGCCCGATGGGCTGAAACGAGTCAATAGTGTTATAAACCTTCTGAAGACCACCCAGCATCTCCGCGTGCGCATAATTGATTGGGGTATCCACCCAGCCTGGACAGATGGCGTTGCAACGAATGTTCTTCTTGGCGTAGTCGAGCGCCACCCCGCGGGTCAACATAACTATGGCGCCTTTGGAGGCCGAGTAGACCGCCAGAAAGGGCTCCGAGACCAGACCGTTCACGCTGGAAATATTGACGATGGATCCGCCGCCTTGCCTGAGCATGTACGGAATAGCGGCGCGGCAGCCGTAGATAGCGCCTTTCACGTTGACGTTCAAAGTTTTATCGATCACCTCGTTAGGCACCTCGTGGAGCACGCCGGGAATGTTTACTCCGGCGTTGTTGACGAGAACCTGGATCGTCCCAAAGCTCTCGATGCAACGTTGAACAAAGCCATCCACTTGCTTGGAATCGCTCACGTCCGCCTGTAGGGCCTCTGCAATGCCGCCCGAACCAACGATCCCTTCAGCGGTTTTCTCGGCAGACCCGCCGTTGATGTCCACGCACAGAACCCGGCCGCCTTCCTCCGCGAGACGTACGGCAATGGCTTTGCCAATACCAGAGCCTGCGCCGGTAATGACGCAGGCCTTTCCTTCCACTCGACCCACGATAGCCTATTTTCTACTGGGCTTTGCCTAAGCTTTCGAGCTCGTGCTCGATGGCCGCAAGCTCCTCGGGCGTACCTTGAACCTTGGGCCCCTTGAACCAGTTCTTAGCGGAGATCATCCACCATCCCCCCGCGAACAGCACCACCGTGCCCACCGCAACCGGCGCGTAATTAAACGTGGCGGAAGTAATGGGGCTCACCTGAGGCAGAACGAACAGGATGCAGATGAAAGCCACCCAAACCACCGCGATCCAACCCACCAAAGAGCTCCACTTGCCCAAGTGCCAGGGGCCGCGCTGGAACGAGTCGCCGGCCCGTAAGCGCAAGTAGACGGGGATAATATAGGCGATGTAAAGGCCAATCACCGCAATTGAAGTCACCGCGAAATAAGCGGTCGCGTTCCAAAGGTAGGGAAGCCCCAACAAGAAGGAGAAAAAGACGCAGAACCAGATGGAGTTGGTGGGCGTCCGCGTCCTGGGGTTAACCACATGCCAGTACTGGGAGCCCGGAACTGCGCCGTCGCGCGAGAAGGCATACAGCATGCGGCTGTTGGCCGTGACCGAAGCCATGCCGCAGAAAAATTGTGCGCCAATGACGATTAACAGTAGCAGCAACCCGCCCGTGGGGCCCACCGCATCCAGGAAGATCTGCACCGGAGGCACACCCGTGGAGGTGCCGAGCACCGCCTTGTAGTCCTGGATTGCAAAAAGAAGCCCAACCAAAAGCACCCAGCCCGCCACCAACGAGACCACGATGGAATTGACGATGCCCTTGGGTCCCGCCACCGCGGCGTTTACGGTCTCCTCGGTCATGTGGGCGGAAGCGTCGTAACCCGTAAAGGTATATTGCGCCAACAACAAGCCAATCAGGAAAACATAGATGGAAGAGCTGAAGCCGGTATTATTGACGAACTCGCCAAACACAAAGGAAGCAGGCTGAAGTTTGTCCGCTCCAATTACAACGGCTGTCACGATAATAATGACGCCCAACACATGCCACCAGACGCTCACGTCATTCAGAAGCGCCACCAAGCGGATGCCAAAGGTGTTGAGCAGGCCGTGAGCGAGCAAAACAAGACCATAAATTTCGATAACCCGGAGCGGGGTCGGGTCCAGGTTGATGGTCAGCTTCAAGAACGCCGCGATAAAAGAGGCAAGACCAAAGTCAATGCCCGCGGTAACGGCCACCTGGCCCAGAAGGTTGAACCAGCCGGTAAACCAGCTCCAGGCGGCGCCATTCTTTTTGGCCAGCTTGGCGGACCAATAATAAAGGCCTCCTGCGGTGGGATAGCTAGAGCACACTTCCGCCATGGCCAGGCCCACCAGCGTCACAAAGAGGCCCACCAGCGGCCAGCCAATGCTCATCACCACCGGTCCGCCAGTGTTCATGCCAAAGGCAAACAGGGTAAGAGCGCCCGAGAGGATGGAGATGATAGTAAACGAGACCGCAAAATTGGAAAATGACGTCATCTTGCGCAGCAGTTCTTGGGCGTACCCAAGCTCGTGCAGCCGCTTCGTATCCTGGTCGATCG
>JAMCQK010000223.1 GCA_023382135.1 Deinococcus sp. | reverse complement strand
ACCGTTGGCTTTGGCAACGGCGATAACTTCCTTGTCGAAAGGGTCAAGGATCACCGAAAGCTGCGAGTTCACCAGGCTGGCGTCGTCAACCATGGCGGCTTGGGGAATCTTGTCGGCGTCGTAAAGCAGCACCCCCATGTAGCGGATGCGGCCCACGCAAGAATGCGCGCAGGCTGGAGCCTGGCCGGTCTCGAGGCGGGGGAAACACAGGATGCACTTCTCCGACTTACCCGAGGCCCAGTTGTAATAAACCTTCTTGTAGGGGCAGGCGGCCACGCACATACGCCAGGCTTTGCACTTGTTCTCGTTGACCAGCACCACCCCGTCCTCGGCGCGCTTGTAAATGGCCCCGGAGGGGCAGGCCGCCACGCAAGAAGGGTTCAGGCAGTGGTTGCATATGCGCGGCATGTAGTTGAAAACCACGCGCTCGATCTCGTGCATCTGCGCCTGAATCTCTTGGGTTACGCCCTCCCAGTTGGGATCGTTCTGGGCGTAAAGGTTGGAACCCCCTAAGTCGTCGTCCCAGTTGGGACCGGATTGAATCTGGATGGGTTCGCCGGTAATCTGCGAAACCGGGATGGCGGTGGGCTGGTCGTTTCCTTCTGGCGCGCCGAAGAGGTCTTGGTAACGAAAGGTAAAAGGTTCGTAGTAGTCCTCGAGCTCGGGCAGCGCGGGGTTGAAAAACAACTTCATAAGACCCTGCGGTTTGCCGTGAAGCTTTAATTTGAGCTCGCCAGCCTTGTAGTCCCACCCGCCCCGGAAGCGCTCCTGGTCTTCCCAGCCGGTGGGATAACCGGCGCCCGGGCGCGTTTCCACGTTGTTCCACCACATGTACTCGGTTCCTTTGCGGTCGGTCCACAGATTTTTACAGGCCACCGAGCAGGTGTGGCAGCCGATGCATTTGTCCAGGTGGAAGAGCATGCTCATGTGTGCGCGTACGTTCATTTAGTCCCTCCTTGGGATGTGGGTGTGGGTTGTAGGGTGTGGCAGGATCGCTTTCTACGGCCCGCAACCCGCCTCCCCCCTAGAACTCCGGCTCCTCAATCCTTCGCACGTAGACAAAGGTGTCCCTGTTTACGCCCGTTGGTCCCCAGTAGTTAAAGGCGTAGGTGAACTGGGCGTAACCGCCGCTCATCAGCACCGGCTTGAGGCGGGTGCGGGTGATGGAGTTGTTCATGCCCGCGCGCTTGCCCCGCAAGGGTGACTTGGGTATGCCCACCGTGCGCTCGGTGGCGTGGTAGACATAGACCGCCCCCCGCGGAATGCGCGCCGACACAATGCAGCGTTGGACGAACACACCGTTATCGTTGAAAAGCTCCACCCAGTCGTTGTCTTGCAGGCCCAGCTCCCTGGCGTCTTTGTCGTTCAGCCAGACCGGGTAGCCGCCGCGCGAAAGCGTCATCATGCGGTGGTTATCGGAGTAGGTGGAGTGGATGCTCCACTTGCCGTGGGGGGTGATGTAGTTGAGCAGCTTGCCTTGGGCCTCGAGGGCGGTCTTCTCGGTCTCGGAAAGCATGGTGTGGTCGGGACGCGGTTTGTAGGTGGGCAGGTGCTCGCCCCAGGCCAGGTAGTTTTCGTGGTCGAGATAAAAATGTTGCCGCCCTGTCAGGGTGCGCCAGGGGATCAAGCGTTCGACGTTCATGGTGAAGGGGCTGTACGCCCGCCCCTTACTCACAATGGCGCTCCAGGTGGGCGTGGTAAGAACGCGCCGGGGCTGCGAGACCAGGTCGGCGAAAGAGACCCGCACATCCCGCTGGCCTTCGCCCAGGTCGGTGAGCTTGAGGCCGGTCTTGTGTTCTTCCGCCTCGAAAGCCCTGATGGCCAGCTCGCCGTTGGTTACCGGGTCCAGCGCCAGGATGACCTCGGCTACCTCGCGGGCATCGTAAAGAGAAGGCAAGACCTGGCCGTCTACCCGCCTTGGCTGCTTGGCAACCAGTTCCCGATAGAACTCCGCCACCGGGATGGTGAGGCCGTGCTGGCTGACCCCGTTCTCCTCCACCCCTTTACCCAGGCTGGTCATGCGTTCGAAAATTTTGGTGTAGTCACGCTCGATCACCCTGAACTTGGGCATGCTCACGCCGGGAACGGCTTCCGCCTGGCCTTTCTTCCAGTCGCGCACTTGCGGCTGGGCAAGCTCGTCGGGTGTGTCGTGGGCCAAGGGCAGCATCACCACGTCCTTCACCGGCTGGGGCAGATGAACCTTGGCCAGCTCGCTTACTTTCCCGGCCACCGCACGGTAGATGTCCCAGTCGCTCTTCGATTCCCAGGCCGGTGGCACCGCGGCCTGCATGGGGTTGATAAAGGAGTGCAGGTCGGTGGAGTTGAGATCGTCTTTTTCGTACCAGGTCGCCGCCGGGAGCACGATGTCGGAATACAGGGCGCTGGTGTCCATGCGGAAGTTAAGGTCCACAACTAAATCGAGCTTGCCCTGGGGGGCCTCTTTGCGGTAGCGCACCTCGCTCACGTTGCCCTCGGCCAGTTCTTCTGCGACCGCGTTGGAATGGGTGCCCAAGTAGTGCCGCAAAAAATACTCATGGCCCTTGGCGCTGGTGCCAATGGCGTTGCCACGCCAGATGAACCAGACTCTGGGCCAGTTGGCGGGAGCGTCGGGGTCCTCCACGGCGAACTCGAGCTCACCCGACTTCAGCTGCCCCACTACCCACTGAACAATCTCCGCGTCGGTCTTTGCTCCTTTGGCCTCGGCTTCACGCACCACCTCGAGGCTTGACTTGTTGAATTGCGGAAAAAAAGGCAGCCAGCCTTGCCGCACGGCCCGCACCTGCTGGTCGATGGTGTGATCCAAGGTTTCCTTGGCACCCGGCACAGTGTCGTAGTCACGGTAGCCCTTCTCGTAACGCCACTGGTCCGAGTGCACGTAATGAAACGAGGGCGTATTCTGCTGGCGCGGGGCCATTTTCCAGTCGGAGGCGAATGCGACAGCGCTCCATGAAGCCTGGTTCGCCAGCTTCTCCTGCCCCACGTAGTGCGCCAGCCCGCCGCCGCTGCGCCCCACCGAGCCCGTAAGCATCAGCGCCACGATGCCCGCCCGGTAGAGCAGGTTGTTGTGGTACCAGTGGTTGGCGCCGGCGCCGATGATGATTAGGTTTTTGCCCTGGGTTTTCTCCGCATTCTGGGCCCACTCGCGGGCGAAACGAATCAGGGTGTCCCGGTGGATGCCGGTGTACTTCTCTTGCCAGGCCGGAGTGTAAAGGGAGTTTTCGTCGTCGTAGCTAGTGGCGTAGTCGCCGCCCAACCCCCGTTCAACGCCAAACTGGGCCATCAGCAGGTCGAAGACAGTGGCGACCGTCACACGGCCCGCTGCGGTCTCGAGGTAGCGGACCGGAACGCCGCGCGCCAGGGTCTTGCCATCGGCGAAGTTGTCAAGCTGGACCTGCAGCACCTCGTCTTTGGACTCGCGGAAAGTAAGCAACGGGTCGATAGCCTCGCCCGTGAGACCGTCTTCCATCTGCAAATTCCACTTAGCAGGGTCCTCTTTGGCCCAACGGAATCCAATGGTGCCCTTGGGCATCTTGGGGGCACCTGTGAACTTGTCCCAGACCAACAGCTTCCAGTCGCCGTTTTCAACCTTGGTATAGGGAGAAAGCTGGTTAGCCCTCAAGTAGCGTCCGGGGCGGCCATCTTTGATTTCAACCAGGAAGGGGTTGTCGGTATAGCGCTTCAGGTAGTCCTGAAAGTAAGGCACCTGCTTGAGCAGGTAGTACTCCTTGAGGATTACATGGTTGACCGCCATCCAGAAGGCGGTGTCCTGGCCGGGGTTGGAGGCAATCCACCAGTCGGCGTACTTGGCTACCTGGGAAAAGTCGGGGCTGAACACCGCCAGCTTGGCCCCGGCGTGGCGCACCTCGGAGATGAAGTGGGTGTCGGGGGTCCGGGTCATGTTCAGGTTGGAACCCATCACCGCGATAAAACGCGCGTTGTACCAGTCGGCGGATTCGTGAACGTCGGTTTGTTCGCCCCAGATTTCGGGAGAGGCCGGCGGGAGATCGCAGTACCAGTCGTAGAAGCTCATGGCCACCCCACCCAGGAGTGTCAGGAAGCGGCTACCCGCGGCATAGCTGACCTGCGACATAGCGGGGATGGGGGAAAACCCAATCACGCGGTCGGGGCCGTGCTCTTTGACCGTGTGCACCAGGCTGGCCGCGATAATTTCCAGCGCTTCATCCCAGCTAAAGCGCCTGAAGCCGCCTTTGCCGCGCGCTTGTTGGTAGCGCTTGCGCTTTGCGGGGTCAGCCTGAAGGCTCTTCCAGGCTTCCACCGGGTCTGGGTGTTGGGCCTTGGCTTCGCGCCAAAGATCCAAAAGCGCTCCGCGCACATACGGGTATTTCACCCGGATAGGGCTGTAGAGGTACCACGAGAAACTGATGCCACGCTGGCAACCGCGGGGTTCGTAAGGGGGCAGGCCGGCCTCGAGGCTGGGATAGTCCGTAGCCTGAAGCTCCCAGGTAACA
>JAMCQK010000104.1 GCA_023382135.1 Deinococcus sp. | reverse complement strand
GCGGCCGTACTGGAACACTACATTGCTGGTTTTCCGGTCCAGTACCAGCACCCGGTTCCGCCAGTCGTCGGTGAGCAACACCAGGCCGTTTGGCAGGCCCACGGCCACCGAGGGGTGATTGAGGCGGCCGGCGGGGGTGCGGCGGGCGTAGCGCCACAACACCTTGCCCTCGAGGCTCACCTCCAAAACCGCCCCAGGGTTCTGCCAGTCCACCACCTGGCGGACCCAGGTCTGGGTGAGATTAGCATCGGAGGGGTAGTTGAGGGGCAGGACGATCTCCTTGAGCCGACGGCCATAAAGATCGGTGATGGCCAGGCGGTGACCTACGATTTCCGTTACGATGAGCCGGTCTTTTCCCAGGGGGAAGGCCCCGTTGGGTTTGTTGAAATAGCCGTCTTGGTTGAGGCACACGCCGGTGCGCCCCAGCACGCGTTTGAACCTACTCTGGTCAAAGAGGAGCACCCGGCAGTTTTTAATGTCTGCAACGGCCAAAAGCCCTGAAGGAAGGGGCACGAGATCGTCCGGGTTATTAAGGGTGCGGGGCCCTGGTCTTCCAGCGGAGCCGTAGATCCAAAGCTCCTTGCCTCCGGGATAGGTCATCTTGCCCATGATGTCCGAATCCGGGTCGGTGACGTAGACCGCCTTCCCCCCCGGCGCGAAGAAGACATCATCGGTATAGCGAAACGGCGGGTTCAGGGTGACCACCCGTACCAGCCGGCCCGCCCCATCGAGCTCCACCAGCCGGTGATTGCCGGCATCCGCGATCACGACCCCCTGCCCCAAAGGCGCACTGGCCAGAGCCACCCCCAGCCCCAGGAAAAGGAGAAACCATCTAGCGCCCATAGACCCCCCCGAGCTTACCCTCACCCAGCATGTACCGGTGCAGGGCTTGGCGGACCTTAGTCGCGCTTGGGGAGGAGGCCGGGAGGCGCCGGACCCCGAGGGCATACATGTCCAGAACATACTGGCCGGGACGGCAAGCTCCCGGATAGGGGATCACGATGTATCCTGCTTCGCGAACCGCCCCGGTGGTGGCGGGGAGGTCGTAGACCATCCAGACCGGCTTGGGGCTTTTGCCTTTCAGGTAGAGGACCAGCGCCAGGCTGCGGCTTTGGGCGGGTAGGGACCGTACCTGCAGGAGCGGAGGTGCTTTGGGACAAGAAAACCGCCCTCCCCGGAAGGCAGGGCTTTCCACCATCACGCCCTGGGCCAACGCCAGGCTGAAGAGCGTGAACAACAACCAGACCTTCGTCATGTAGCAAAGTATTATCAACCGAGATGAAGCCAAGGTGGAGGTTGACACTCCAACCCGGACCTGCGCCACCCCTCCTGGATCGAGCCCCGGATGCCGTCGGTTACAGAAACGGGGGTCTGGATGGGCTATTCCAGGTATAGAACCCCGGCGATGTCGTAGGCGAAGAGCTCCGCATAGCGGCCCCACTTGGTAACCGTGTCCAGCACCCGCCTGGCCTGCTCCTCCGCGGGGCGGTCTTTCAACCCCCTAGGAAGCGCTCCTCGGGCCCGGTGGTCTAGCCACTGGTCTAGCTGCGGATACGGGCAGCGAGGGGGATGGCCTTGGAGGTGCTCGGTGGAGATCTCCTTGCGCCTCAGGATGTCGACCTTTGCGAAGGTTCTGCACGAGGGGGAGAGTTCCACGTCGCCCCCCTCGACGTGGGCAAAGCCCAAGAGCTCCAAGACCACCAGGAGGGGGGAGAGGCCGACCACCGCCAGGCATTCCTTTGCTCCCCCCAGCCCTTCGGGCTCGGCAACCACGGTAAGGCCGGGCCCGAGAGTTTTCTGCCTCTGGCCGGGCGCTGTCTTGAGCCCAGGCCTCGCTCAGCCCGTAAGGGCTAGTTGTTTCTAGGCCATTTTCACCTCCTTGCAACGTTTGCTTCGTATGGGCTAAGCCAACAGCACGTAAGCCAGTAAGCCGGCGCTCTCGCCCAGCTCTACTAGCGCTCCGTATATGTCACCTGTAAGACCGCCACCCAGCCGGTTCGCCGCAAAACGGGCCAGGAGTAAAATCGTAACGAAGATAAAAAGTGCTTCGAGGGGAAACCACACCAGCGCGGGCAAAGCAAACGCCGCCGCAAGCTCTAAGCGCCCTTCCCGGGAGCGCGCCCCCAGCCCTTCCGGGCGGGCGGCGGGGTAAAGGTTGATGGGAACGAGCAAAGCAAACCGGACGATAGCCGGAAGGCAGAGCAAAAATAAAGGAGTGGGACCAGCAGCCAGCAGCTGCCATTTGAGCAACAGGTGCGTAAAGCCCGCGCCAAAGGCGAAACTGCCCATATGCACGTCGGCTAAAATCCCAAGCCGTTCGGCGGGGGGCTTGGTGCTGAGCAAGGCGTCCGCGCTATCCAAAAGCCCGTCCAGGTGCAGCATGCCGGTGAGCGCCAGCCAAGCCGCCAAAAGCAGAACTCCTTGCAAGCCACTGGACAGACCCTGGGTGAGCCAAGATAAAAGCGCTAACAGTAGGCCGATAAGATACCCCGCCACCGGGTAAAAAGCCGAGGCCGCTTTCATATCGCCGGGCCGGACTTGGCCCAGGCGGGGAACTGGTAGCGTGGTCAGGAAGCTAATTGCCAGCCAGAGAGGCTTCATGGGGATTGGTTATTTTATCGGCTAATAGAGTCCCGCGGGAGGGGATAAGTTTGCTGGTTTTATGGCTGTTCTGCGGTGTATTTCTTTTCTCTAAAGCCGAGCCGCAGCAGTAGTTACGCTTCAGGTGGCAGGCCTTGGTGGAAACGTACAGGCCGTTCTCGAGGTGGTAGTCCGCGCCCCCCACTAAACCCATCTCTCAACCCCCTCTACCGGCCGTCAAAAGCTTTGCATGCTTACGAGCCAGAAACCCCCGCTTCCTCGAAGGTTGCCATTCCGCTCAGCACTTCGGCGGCGGCCCGGAGAAGCGGAAAAGCCAAGACCGCCCCGGTGCCTTCGCCAAGCCGTAACCCCAGGTTCAACAAGGGCCTGAGGGAAAGAGCCTCGAGCTGCCGCTGGTGTCCCGGCTCCAGCGAGCAGTGCCCGGCAAAAAGGTAGTCGCGCACGGCGGGGTCGAGCCGGACAGCCAGCAGCGCTCCCGCCGTTACCGGAAAACCATCCACCACCAGGGGTAGCCCGTTCTCGGCTCCCGCCAGATAAACCCCCGCGATAGCGGCAATCTCCAGCCCGCCTAGTTCGGCCAGTATCTCCAGCGGGTCCGCTTTGGCCAGGTCTCCAAGCGTAGCGCTGGCCCGGGATAGAGCGCGCTGAACCACGGCAACTTTGCGCGCATACCCGGCCTCGTCTACGCCGGTACCCCGGCCCGTTACCGCCTCCGCTGGCAGGCCCAGTAGCGCGGCGGTTAGTGCTGCTGCCGCGGTGGTGTTGCCGATACCCATATCGCCAGCGGCTAACAAGGTAGCACCCTCGCCTATGGCCCGCTCTGCGGCCTGTGCTCCCGCTTCAAAGGCGCGCATGGCTAAGGCAGTAGTCATGGCGGGTTCGACAGCAATATTGCCGCTTCCTTCGCGCACCTTAGCCTGGATCAGGCGTTCATGGGCGGGGAATTCTCCCCGCACACCAACGTCTAGCACGTAGACCTCGGCGGCGGACGCGCGGGCAATCTGGTTAATGGCCGCCCCACCCGAGAGAAAGTTGAGCACCATCTGCGGTGTAACCTCGGCGGGATAGGCCGAGACCCCTTCCGCCGCTACGCCGTGGTCGGCCGCGCACACCACAACCGCACCAGGGCCAAGCTCGGGGCGCAAAGTTTTTTGGATTGCCGCCAGGCGTACTCCGGCCTCTTCCAGCGCACCCAAGGCCCCAGGGGGTTTGGTCAGACGGTGCTGCCTTGCCCAGGCCTGGTCTATCCAGGTTTGATTCACCGGTTGAACCTTGGTCATAAGGCTCCTTTAATCTGAACGGGGATACCCGATACCAGCAGATACACCTTGTCCGCTTTTTCGGCTAAGCGCTGGTTGGCTGTTCCCAGAAGCTCGCGGTAGGCTCTAGCTAAAGGGTTATCCGGCACAATACCCAGGCCCACCTCGTTGGTAACAACCAGCAAAGCCTTGCTGGTTTTGGCGTGGGCCGCCAACAGGTTTTCTGCCGCGGCCTCCACATCCCTTTTTGCCATCAGGAGATTGGAGACCCACAGGGTCAGGCAGTCGAGCAGCACCACCGTGTGTCTGGCCGCCAACAGGGCCTGTGGTAGTTCCAGGGGTTCCTCTAAAGTTTCCCAGCTTGCGGGGCGTTCGGCCCGGTGGCGGGCGATGCGCTTGCGCATTTCAGGGTCCAGTGGTTCGGCGGTAGCCATGAAGCTAACCGCTCCGCCTCCCATGGCCTCCGCCAGCTTCTTGGCAAAGTTGCTCTTGCCGGCCTTGGCCCCGCCGGTGATCAGGATGAGTTTAGTGTCCATTGGTGTGCTCCTTGCCGTGAATAAAAAGCGGCTGGCGAAGGGTCCAGTTCAGGGCTACCACGGTGCAGGGGGCCACCAGGCGGTCTTGGCGAAGGCA
>JAMCQK010000078.1 GCA_023382135.1 Deinococcus sp. | reverse complement strand
CGCCCAAGGGGGAAGCGGATCTGACTCCCGAAGAAAGATTGCTCCGAGCCATTTTCGGCGAGAAAGCAAAAGACGTGAAAGATACATCGCTCCGGGTTCCGCCGGGGGAAGGTGGGGTGGTGGTGCGCACCCTCAGGCTCAAGCGGGGCGAGCCCGGCGTGGAGCTTAAGCCTGGCGTGCGCGAAGTAGTGCGGGTTTACGTGGCCCAAAAACGCAAGCTGCAGGTGGGCGACAAGCTGGCAAACCGCCACGGGAACAAGGGTGTGGTCTCCAAGATTCTTCCCCCGGAGGACATGCCCCACCTGCCCGATGGCACCCCGGTGGACATTGTGCTCAACCCCTTGGGCGTTCCAAGCCGCATGAACCTGGGCCAGATTCTCGAGACCCACTTGGGGCTTGCCGGCCTCGAGCTCGGCATCCGTTTCGTTACGCCGGTTTTCGACGGCGCCAGCGAGCCAGAAATAAAAGAACAGCTGGGCAAGGCTTTCGACCTCAAGTGGAGCAAGCGCCAGGGTGAAGGTTTTGGGCTCGACAGGCGCGAGAAGGAAGTCTTGGCCCGCTCCACCAAGCTTGGACTGGTGGACGACACCAAGAAGGCAGAAGAGCAGCTCCGCCAGGTAGCGCAGCAAGGCAAGTCGGTGCTCTACGACGGGCGCTCCGGCGAGCCGATTGAAGGCCCCATTGTGGTGGGCGTGATGTACATCATGAAGCTCTACCACATGGTGGAAGACAAAATGCACGCGCGCTCCACCGGGCCCTACTCGCTCATCACGCAGCAACCGCTGGGCGGCAAGGCGCAGTTCGGCGGCCAGCGTTTCGGCGAGATGGAGGTGTGGGCCCTCGAGGCCTATGGGGCCACCCACACCCTGCAAGAGATCTTGACGCTCAAGTCCGACGACATCGAGGGGCGCAACGCCGCCTACGAAGCCGTGGTCAAAGGCGACGATGTGCCCGAGGCCAGCGTTCCGGAGTCTTTCCGGGTGTTGGTCAAGGAACTCCAGGCTTTGGGGCTTGACGTGGAGACCTACGACGAGAACCACCGCTTGGTGGATATCTTTGAGGGCTTGGCCTCGAGGAGATAGATGTTAAATGCCACGTATCATTCCGCCCGTATCCAACGGCGCTTGATATTAGGCCTTTGACCTTAAGAACTTCGACAGGGGGAACGAATGAAACGAGAGGTTCGCAAAGTACGCATTGCGCTGGCCGCGCCCGAGAAGATCCGCAGCTGGAGCTACGGCGAGGTAGAGAAGCCCGAGACCATCAACTACCGCACGCTCAGGCCTGAACGCGACGGCCTTTTTGACGAGCGCATCTTTGGCCCAATCCGCGACTACGAGTGCTCCTGCGGCAAGTACAAGCGCCAACGCTTCGAAGGAAAAGTCTGCGAGCGCTGCGGCGTGGAAGTGACCAAGAGCATCGTGCGGCGCTACCGTATGGGCCACGTGGAGCTCGCCACCCCGGTGGCGCACATCTGGTACGTGAAGGATGTGCCTTCCAAAATTGGCACCTTGCTCGACCTGTCGGCACAGGAGTTGGAGCAGGTGCTCTATTTCGCCAAGTACATCACCATTGATCCCAAGGGCGCCATGCTGGGGGGCGCTCCGGTGCAGAAGCGCCAGCTTCTGACGGACGAAGAATACCGCGAGCTGCGCTTTGGCAAGCAGGAGACCTACTCGGTTCCCGCCGGCGTGGACGCGGTCATCCGTGACGGCGACGAGGTAAAGAAGGGGCAGGAGCTTGCCCGCGGCGTCACCAGCAAGATGGACGGTCTGGCGCTGTTCCGCTTCCCCAGGCGTATCCGGGTGGACTACCACCAGCGCGAGCGCTTTGAAGTCACGCTCGAGCGCGATGCCTGGGTGGAGCAGGCCAAATACAAGCCCGGCGAACCTTTTGCCGAGGTAAACGAACCGATCAAGGTCAAGAGCGAGTTTTCTGGCGCGGTGGATCTGGTAGACCTCGAGGACGGCGCCGTGGTGCGCATCCGCGAACCAGAGAACTCCGCCGTGCTCGCCACCTATCTGCTCCCCGCGGGCCTCAAAGCCAAGGTGGGCGCCGGGGAGATGGTGCGCAAGGGCGAGATCATTGCCGAAGGAAAAGGCCAGCTGCGCATTCCTAAAAACGTGAAGGTGGTGGACCTCGAGGCCAGGGAGTCGCGCAAAGAGGTCACGCTGGTCTTCACTTTCGAGTGGTCCGAGGCCAAAGACTACCCGCTACAGCCCCACATGCACGTGCTGGTAGGCGAAGGAACCAAAGTAAAGAAGGGCGAGAAGCTGGTGGGCGCTATCGAGGCCCACGAGGAGCTTCACGCCGAGAGCGACGGCGTGGTGCATCTGCACGACCCGGCCTCGATTGTAGTGATGAAAGCCAGGCTCTACCCATACAAGGACGAGGCCCAAGTAACCAACGGCGACCGCGTTAGCCCTGGCGACGCGCTGGCCGACAAGGGCAAGGTGGAAAGCGAAATCTTTGGCCGGGTGGAGGTGGACCTGGTGCGCCATGCGGTGCGGGTGATTGAGTCTTACGACATCAATGCCCAGATGGGCGCCGAGGCAATTCAGGTGCTGCTCAAGGACCTGGACCTGGCGGTGCTCGAGGCCGAATTGGTGGAGGAGATGAAGCTCCCCTCGCGCGCCCGCCGCGCCAAAGCACGCAAACGCCTCGAGGCCGTTCGCTCCTTCCGCGACAGCGGCAACAAGCCCGAATGGATGGTGCTGGGTGCGGTGCCGGTGCTGCCCCCGGACCTGCGCCCGATGGTGCAGGTGGATGGTGGCCGCTTCGCTACCAGCGACCTGAACGACCTCTACCGCCGCTTGATCAACCGCAACAACCGCTTGCGCAAGCTGCTTTCGCAGGGCGCGCCTGACATGATTATCAGGAACGAGAAGCGCATGCTGCAAGAAGCGGTGGACGCGCTCTTGGACAACGGCCGCCGCGGCACCCCGGTAACCAACCCCGGTTCTGACCGCGCGCTGCGTTCCTTAACCGACATTCTCTCTGGCAAGCAGGGCCGCTTCCGCCAGAACCTGTTGGGCAAGCGGGTGGACTACTCCGGCCGCTCGGTAATTGTGGTGGGGCCGCAACTCAAGCTTCACCAGTGCGGCCTCCCAAAGCGCATGGCGCTCGAGCTCTTCAAACCCTTCCTGCTCAAGAAGATGGAAGAAAAGGGCGTCGCCAACAACGTCAAAAGTGCCCGCAAAATGTTGGAGCGCTCCCGCGATATTAAGGACGAAGTCTGGGACGCGCTGGAAGAGGTGATCCACGGCAAGGTGGTGCTTTTGAACCGCGCGCCCACTCTTCACCGTTTGGGTATTCAGGCGTTCCAGCCGGTGTTGGTGGAAGGCCAGTCCATCCAGCTTCACCCCTTGGTGTGCGAGGCCTTCAACGCCGACTTCGACGGTGACCAGATGGCCGTCCATGTGCCGCTGTCCAGCTATGCCCAGGCGGAAGCCCGCATACTGATGCTCTCTTCCCACAACCTGCTTTCTCCGGCTTCTGGCGAGCCGGTAGCCAAGCCCAGCCGCGACGTGATTCTGGGGCTTAATTACATCACCCAGTTACGCCGTGAGAAGAAGGGTCAGGGCAAGGAGTTTAAAAAGGCCGAGGACGCCATTGCCGCTTTCCATAGGGGCGAGGTCGCGCTCAATTCCAAGATCAAGGTGGCGGGCAACGAGACCTCGGTGGGAAGGCTCAAGTTTGTCTTTAGCGGCCCCGACGAGGCCTTGCTGGCGGTGGAGCACGGCTACGTGGACCTTCAGGACGTGGTGAGCGTGCGCGTGGGCAACAGGATGCTGGAGACCAGCCCGGGACGGGTGTTGTTTAACCGGATTGTGCTCGAGGCCATTGGGGACGAGAGTGTCCCGCCTGAGCTGGTGAACTACGAGTTGGCCCAAGAAAAGAACTCGCTCAAGGATCTGGTCTACAAGTCCTTCCTGATTCTGGGCGTCGAAAAGACCGCCAAATTGCTGGATGCACTCAAGCACTACGGCTTCGCGCTTTCCACTACTTCCGGAATTACCATCGGCATTGACGACGCGGTCATTCCGCCGGAAAAGCGCGCCTACCTGGAGGAAGCGGACAGCAAGCTCTTGCAGATCGAGCAGGCCTACGACATGGGCTTCCTGACCGACCGTGAGCGCTTTGACCAAGTCATTCAGCTATGGGACGAGACCACCGAGAAGGTCACAGCGGCGGTGTTCAAGAACTTCGAGGAAAACTACCCGTTCAACCCGCTGTACGTAATGAGCCAGTCCGGCGCCCGTGGTAACCCGCAGCAAATCCGCCAGTTATGCGGTATGCGCGGCCTGATGCAAAAGCCTTCGGGCGAGACCATCGAAGTTCCGGTGAAGGCCTCTTTCCGAGAAGGTCTCACGGTGCTGGAGTACTTCATCTCCACCCACGGAGCACGCAAGGGCGGGGCTGACACCGCGCTCAGGACCGCGGACTCCGGCTACCTTACGCGCAAACTGGTGGACGTAGCCCACGAGGTCACCGTGCGCGAG
>JAMCQK010000024.1 GCA_023382135.1 Deinococcus sp. | reverse complement strand
TCTCGCGGGTCATCCGCCTGGTGGAGCAGGCCCAGACCGCCAAGTCGCCCACCCAGCGCTTCACCGAGCGCTTCGAGTGGGTCTTTGTGCCGGTGATCCTGGCGGTCACGGCAGCCCTCGTCGTGCTGCCGCCGCTCTTCGGCTTCCCCTTCGCCGAGAGCTTCATACGAGCCATGACCCTGCTGGTGGCCGCCAGCCCCTGCGCCCTGGCCCTGGCCACCCCCTCGGCGGTGCTCTCCGGCATCGCCCGCGCGGCCCGCAGCGGGGTGCTTATCAAGGGCGGGGTGCACCTGGAGAACGCCGGCACCGCCACGGTCATCGCCTTCGACAAGACCGGCACCCTGACCGAGGGAAGGCCCAGAGTCACCGACCTCGTGGCAACAGCAGGGCTTGGCGAGGAAGGCCTGCTGGCCCTGGCTGCCGGGGTGGAGGCTAGGGCCAGCCACCCCCTGGGTGAAGCCATCGTGAGGGCAGCAGAGGCGAAGAAGCTGAAGCTGCCCGAGGCTGAAGCTGTGGAGGCGGTGAAGGGCAAAGGCATCCGCGCTCAGGTGGGCGGTTCTACTGTGCTGATCGGTACCGAGCGGCTCCTGGCCGAGGCAGGCCTGGCCCTCCAAGGACCGGTGGCAGAGGAGAAGGAGCGCCTGGAAGGAGAGGGCAAGACCGCCATGCTGGTGGCCTCGAAGGGGGAAGTGCTGGGCCTCATCGCGGTGCGCGACGAACCGCGCCAGGCGGCCCGGGCCGCCATCCAGGACCTCAAGCAAAGGGGCATCCAGCGGGTGGTCGTGCTCACCGGCGACAACCGGCGGGTGGCCGAGGCCATCGCCCGCGAGCTGGGCGTGGACGAGGCTAAGGCCGAGCTCTTGCCAGAGGACAAGGTGGCGGCCATTCGCGAGCTTAAGCGGCGCTACGGCAAGGTGATCATGGTGGGGGATGGGGTCAACGACGCCCCGGCCATGGTGGAGTCCACGGTGGGGGTGGCGATGGGCGGGGCCGGCACCGACGTGGCCCTGGAGACCGCCGATATCGCCCTGATGGCTGACAACCTCTCCCGGCTGCCCTACGCCATCGCCCTTTCCCGCGCCAGCCGCCGCATGATTCAGCAGAACCTGTTCATCAGTCTGGGGGTGATTGCCCTGCTGATACCCAGCGCCATCCTGGGCCTGGCGACCATCAGTCTGGCCATCATCGTCCACGAGGGCAGCACACTGCTGGTGGTGGCCAACGCCCTGAGGCTCCTGGGCTTCCGGGACTGCCCTAGCGGCCAGTTGCCAGCGATCTCTGAGGCAGCCCCCGTGAGGAGGTAGACCATGCTGGAAGCCCGTACTCTCCCATAAGAAGCAGGCTGGCTGCAGCTAACCGTATACCGCCTTGCAGCATAATCCTGATGTGCCGGACCATAATCTACTACACCCCGATAAGAAATTGGGACTTTAGTCCTTGACACAGCTTCCCATCCGTCTATACTCCTACCACCGCGCTCGGGCGCGGGGCTGTGGATGGAGGTAGAGGATGGATTGCTGCAGAACAAACCGGCGCAAAGTAATCGGCGGGCTTGCGGGTCTGGCGGCAGGCAGCCTGGGGCTGGCCCAGAAGAAACGCATTAAGCTGGCCTTCTGTTCGCAGCTTCTATGCATCATCCCCTATGAGGTCGCAAGGCGCCGGGGCTATTTTGCTGAGGGGGGATTGGACGTGGAGCTGGTCTACGCCCGCGGGGGCTCGCAAGCCTTGCAGTTCCTGGTGGGAGGCGCAGTGGATTACGCCGCTACCAGTCTGGACGCCGCCCTGCAGATCTACGCCCGGGGAGGCAAGATCCTGCGTTTCGCCGCCACGGGAAGGCTACCCCTCTTTGCCCTGGCCACCGCGCCCAAGGCTGCAGAGGCCATCCGGAGCGTGAAGGATCTGGAAGGCCGCACCGTGGGCGTCTCCGCCCTGGGCAACGCTGACCACGTGCTCTTGATTTACCTCTGCAAGAAAGCTGGGGTGGACCCCAAGCGCATCCAGTACGCCACCCTTGGCCCCAACCTTTTCCAGGCCCTCAAGGCCGGCCAACTCGATGCAGGCATGGTGCAGGAGCCTGCACTCACCCTGCTCAAGGAAGCTGGAGGCCGCGAGCTGGTGAACTTCATGGACCTAAAACAGACCCAGACTGCTCTGGGCGGGCCCTACGAGTTCATGGGGGTGGCCGTCCGCGCCGCCGAGCGCGAGGACCGGCTGGACGAGATGAGACGCCTGGCCCGCGCGCTGGAGAAAGCCCTGCGCTTCATCCACACCGCGAAGGCCAACCTGATCGCCGATACCTTGCCCAAGGAGCTCATCACCGGTGGCAACCGAGCTGAACTAGAGGACGTAATCGAGCGTTACCGCCGAAGCCTTTACCCTAGCGTGGTCCGGATTGACTGGGCCGCTGCGGAGCGGGTAGTGGAGAGCCAGCAGGAAGCCGGGCTGCTGCCGCCGGGCTTCAAGCTGGAAGGGATTTTGGACCTCGAGGTGTTGGGTGCTCAAAGTTGAAAGATTGACGCTCGGTTATGGGGTCACGCCAGTGCTGGAGGGGGTGGCCCTCGAGGTGGCCCCGGGGGAGTTTGTGAGCCTGGTAGGCCCCTCAGGCTCGGGTAAGAGCAGCCTTCTGCGGGCCATTGTCGGGCTTGTCACTCCCCAGACTGGGCAGATCATACGCGGCCTCGAGCTCGAGGAAATTGGCTTCCTCTTTCAGGATGATGCCCTTCTGCCCTGGCGTACCGCTCGGCAGAACGTGGCCCTGGGGCTTTGCATCCACGGAGTTCCCAGGAAAGAGGCCCTCGAGGAAGCCGAGGCCTGGTTGGTGAAACTCGGCCTTAGTGGGCTGAGCGACCGCTTCCCTTACCAGCTCTCCGGCGGGCAGCGCAAGCGGGTGGCCTTGGCCCAGGTGCTGGCCCTGAAGCCCAGACTTCTACTCATGGACGAACCTTTTGCCTCGCTGGACGCCATCCTGCGCACCCAACTCACACGGGACCTCCTCTCCTGGGTGGAAGGGGAAGGAGTCAGCGTGCTGCTGGTGACCAATGATCTGGAAGAGGCCCTTTCGCTTTCCGACCGTATCTACCTGCTCTCCAAGGGGCCGCGGGCAGTGCTGCGGCGAAGCTATGCGGTGCCCTTTGCCCGGCCTCGCGACCCCGTAGGCGTACGTGCCGACCCCCGCTTCGGGCGGCTGCTGGGCGAACTTTGGAAAGACCTCGAGGAGGTAGTGCTGTGCGGCGCGGCCTGAGCTTGCTGGCGTTGCTGCTCGTATGGGAAGGCCTGGCCCTGCTGGGGCTCCTGAACCCGCTTTATGTCCCGGCCCCTCACCGGGTGGCTCAGGTGCTCGCCGACCTCTTCAGCGAAGGGACCCTCTGGCCCCACCTTCAGGCCACTTTCTCCGCCGCCATCTTCGGGCTCGTCCTGGGCCTGCTCATTGGTGGCGTGCTGGGGCTGTTGGCCGCCCTGGTGCCCTGGGTGGCCGAATTGCTGGAGCCGGTGATGCTCCTCTTGAACGCGGTACCCCGGGTAATCCTGGCTCCGCTACTGGTCATCTGGTTCGGTATCGGCCTGGCCTCCAAGGTGGCCCTCAGCCTGATCTTGGTATCGGTGCTACTGTTCTTTGCGGTCTACTCCGGGGTGCGCGAGGTGGATCCTCGGCTCATCGAGCGCATCCGCACGCTGGGCGGAGGACGCTGGGTGCTTCTCCGCGAGGTCTACCTGCCCTCGGTGTGTTCCTGGGTACTCTCACAGCTCAAGGTAGCGGTGGGCTTCGCCTTCACGGGGGCGGTGGTGGGCGAGTTCGTGGCCGCCTCGCGAGGCCTGGGTTATCTACTTTCCTTCGCCCAGAGTACTTTCAATGCCGCTTTGAGCCTGGCCCTGATCAGCCTGATTGTAGCTTTCGTACTGTTCCTGTTTACCCTCTTCGAGCGGCTGGAGCAAAGGCTTTTGGCCTGGAAGCCCCAGGCCTCGAGGTAAAACATGGGCCTGGGTTCCGGTTGCTGCGGGGTTCCGCGACGGCTCACGGTGAAAGACTGCTTCACTCAGGGGAAGGAGCGCATGCGGGCTCCGATGTTGCCTATCCAGGGAAGGCCCGCGCGCGGGGCCTCTGGCCTCACCGTACAGTTCAGCCTACGGGCGCACCAGGACAGGCTCGAGGCGGTCTCATTCCGGGCCTCGAGCTGCGTGACCCTGGTGGCTTACTGTGAGCTTCTGTCCGAGTGGGCCACGGGGAACTCCCGTGAGGAGGCTTTGGAGCTCCAGGCTGCCGAGCTGATCGCCGCCCTCCCCGAGGTACCACTCCATAAACATGACCGGGCCCACCTGGCCATAGCAGCCCTGGGGGCTGCCCTGGACCAAGCCAAAGGAGATGAAGTTCTGTGAAAGTAGCCTATATTTTCGCGACCCAGCGGCACACGGTTTCTTACGTGTTGGGCCAAATGATTCTGCCGCAGCTCGAGGATGACCGGCACGGGGCCCAGGTAGTGGGAATGTTCTTTTTCGAGGACAACAACTACGTCCTGGTCAAG
>JAMCQK010000003.1 GCA_023382135.1 Deinococcus sp. | reverse complement strand
ACAAGGACAGCGAACTGATTGTCGTGATCACCGCCAATATCGTAAAAGAGTAGTTTACCGACCCGATAAACGCGGACCCTGCAGGGTCCGCGTTTATTTGCTAGAAAGAGTTGTGTTAGGCTCTCAGTATGCGTTTTTTAACAGCGGGGGAATCCCACGGGCCAGAGCTTACGGGAATTATCGAAGGGCTCCCTTCAAGGCTTCCCATTACGGTGGAGGATATTAACCCCTGGCTCAAGAAACGCCAGGGCGGGTATGGCCGGGGTCGCAGGATGGTAATTGAGAGCGACACGGTGGAGATAAAGAGCGGTGTGCGTGCGGGCCGCACCACCGGTGCTCCGGTCTCTCTGGTGATCCGGAATACCGACTACCGTAACTGGATCGAAATAATGGACCCCGCCCCCGGCAACGAGCCCCGCAAAAAAGCACTGGTGGACGCCAGGCCCGGCCACGCCGATCTGAGCGGCGGCATCAAGTACCACCATAAAGACCTACGGGACGTGCTCGAGCGCGCTAGCGCACGCGAGACCGCCATGCGCGTGGCCATTGGCGCGGTGGCTCACCAGCTGCTTGGGTACTTTGGCATTGAGAGCGTGGGCTACGTGGCAGGCATGGCTGGGGTCTGGAGCCAGACCCCTTTTAACTGGGAAGACAAGGACCGGATTGAGGAAAGCCCGGTAAGGATGATGGACGCCGAGGCCGAAGCTGAAGTAATCAGGCGGGTGGACCAGGCCAAGGCCGAAGGCGACACCTTGGGCGGCATTATCGAGGCCAGGTTCAAGGGTCTGGTGCCGGGCCTGGGCTCGCAGATGCACTGGGACCGCAAGTTGGACGGGCGTATTGCACAGATGGCCATGTCGGTTCCCGCCATAAAGGGCGTGGAGATTGGTACTGGGTTTGAAAACGCCATGAAACCTGGCTCCCAGGTACATGATGCGATTTTTTGGGAGGACGGGAGGGGTTATTACCGCAAGACCAATCGGGCGGGCGGCCTCGAGGCCGGCATGACCAACGGCGAGGAGCTGGTGGTGCGGGCAGCGCTCAAACCAATCGCCACGCTGATGAAACCCCTGCCCACGGTAAACATCCTCTCCCATGAGCCAGCCGATGCCGCACGAGAGCGCTCAGATATCACGGCAGTTCCAGCAGCCAGCGTAATTTTGCAGGCGTTGGTGGGAATTGTGCTGGCGCAGGCCTATCTGGAAAAGTTTGGCGGTGACACCCTGGAAGAGTTGCTGGAGCGCGTTGAAAGATACCAGGAGCATGCGCGGCGGTATTAAGTATCTCCCTGGTGAGTTTGACCAAAGGGTCAAACTCACCAGAGCCAGAGGGAGCAAGGAACACAGTGTGGCTTTTCAAGCCTTTCGACAAACTTAGACTGGAGATGCTTAGTGTCAAGGAGGCTTGCGGGCCAGCGCTCTCACCATGCTAGAGATTAAACGCCCCACCACCTGGGTCGCCCTGACCGGATTCATGGGTTCGGGCAAGAGCCGCATTGGGCGCGAGCTCGCAAGGGAGCTGCTGTTGCACTTCATCGACCTGGACCGTTTTATCGAGCGCGAGAGCGGGATCTCGATCCCGGACATCTTCCGTCACCTGGGTGAAGACGCTTTCAGGCGCCTGGAAGCCGAGGCGGTGGCCGAACTTACAGGCAAGAACTTTCTGGTACTCTCGCTGGGCGGGGGCACTTTTATGAACACGGAGAACCGGGAACGCCTGTTGGCGAGAGGGCCGGTGGTGGCGCTCTGGGCCTCGCCGGAAACTATTTTGGAGCGTGTGAGCCGCAGGCCGGGACAGCGCCCGCTGATAGCGGATGCCGACCCGCTCGAAAAAATTCAGCGGCTGATGGCTGAACGCGAGCACATTTACCGCCAAGCAAACGTCCACGTGTCCACCGATGGCCGCAAGGTCTCCGATGTAGTCGAGGAGATTGTGGAGGAGCTTTGGAACTATGCGGATGCTGGAGATTAGAACCCCCGCGCGCTATCCGGTATGTATCGGGTCCGGACTTCTTGAGAAGGCTGTCCAGAACGCTCCCGAGGGCCCTAAAGCTGTTTTGTACGACTTGAAGGTAGAGCGTTTTGCCGACGAGGCCGCACAAAAGCTTGGCATAGAGCACAAACTTGGGCTCCAGGGGGGCGAAGACACCAAGACGCTAGCGGTATTCGCCCGTTGCCAAAGTTGGTTAGCCCAAGCGGCGCTCCCGAGAAACGCCGTCCTGTATGTGATCGGCGGGGGAACCCTTACCGACCTTGGCGGTTATGTGGCGGCCAGCTATCTTCGCGGCATCCGGTATATCTCGCTGCCGACCACCACGCTGGCAGTGGTGGATGCTTCGGTGGGCGGGAAAACCGGGCTCAACCTGCCTGAGGGGAAAAACCTGATGGGGGCGTTTCATTCCCCGGCCGCGGTGTATTCCGATACGGGGCCGCTGGCTACGCTGCCAACCACCTTGTTCAAGGAAGGGCTGGTGGAGGCCTTCAAGCACGGGATGATCGCGGGTGATCCCTCGCTGCTGGATCTAAGCCGCCTGGCGCCGGACTACGAGGGGCTGGAAGACTACCTGGCCAAGGCAGTTTCGGTAAAAATTGATATTGTCGAGAAGGACCCAACCGAACAAGGCGAGCGTCGCAAGCTGAACTTGGGGCATACCCTGGCGCACGGCCTCGAGGCCGCCACCCGCCACGCTCTTTCGCACGGGGCTGCTGTGGCTTACGGCCTATTGTTCGCGGCACTCCTGGGCAGAAAGCTTGGCGGGCAAGACCTGGTTCCCACCGTGCAAAAATTGATGGCGTGGCTCGAACCCGCGCCGCTGCCCATTATTCATTGGGATGCTCTGCTACCCTACTTGGCGCGCGACAAGAAGAAGCTTGGGAATGATGTCCACTGGGTAGTTCCAAAAGACCTCGGCAGGCTCGAGATAGGGCCGGTCGCGGAAGAAACCCTGCGGGAAACTCACCGCGAGCTTCTAAGCCTCACAAGCTGACCCGCCCCGGCCGCAAAACGTTGCCCTTGATCTTGCCCCAGCCAAGGGCAAAGGTGCCGGCCCTGGTCTTCACGCCTACCCATACAAGGCCATCCTGCTCAGCAATCTGGACGGCTTCGCCCTTGATGAACCGCATAGCGTTGGGGTCTTCTGGCGCGAAAGCGACAACGCGGACAACCTGCTGGCTGGAGAGGAAATGGGCCAGCGCTTTGGCGGGGAGGAACCTTCCCGCCTGCACTTTACCCAGGTAGAGCCCTGGAGCGGGTGACTTCAGGCCGGAAAGGCTTGGAAGATTTTCCGGCAGCAAGTAAAGGTGTCCGGCTCGCTCGGCTACCTGGCCTTCGAGGGTTACAGCCAGGTGGTTGTGATGGAATTCTTCCCACACCTGGCGGGGTTCGCGGGGCAGTACCGGTACGCGTTCTTGCGGCGGGGTGTTTTCTTCGCCATACCGCTTGTATAGTAGCGCCAAAAAATGCCCTTCCCCGCGCAGTTTGTGGGGCCATAGCCGGGCGGTGAGCCTGAGGGCTTCGTTGCCATCGGCCCACTCTGGGGCCCCCGGAGCAAAAGAGGGGTGGAGACGGGCGGCCTCGCTCAGCCCGTGAGGGCTGGTTGTTTCCAGGCTCCACTCCTCGTGGCGGGCCAAGAAGCGGGCAATTACTTGCTCGTTTTCCTCGGGGGCGAATGTACAGGTGGAATAGACCATCACCCCGCCGGGCCGCACCAGCTTGGCAGCGGACTCAATCAGGCCTTGCTGCACCCTGCAGGCTCTTGCGGGAGCCGACGGACCCCAGTGCCGCATGGCATCGGGCTCCTTGCGAAACATACCCTCCCCCGAGCAAGGCGCATCGAGAATCACCCGGTCAAAATAAGCTCCCCACACGTCCGCCAGGCGTTCAGCTGGAGCGCTGGTAACCGCAAGCCTGGCTCCCCAGCGTTCGATATTTTCCAGCAGGCTGTGGATGCGCCGGCCGTCTACTTCGTTGGCAACCAGAAGGCCCTGTCCTTGCATTCGTGATGCCAGGTGGGTGGTCTTTCCTCCGGGAGAAGCGGCCAAGTCAAGCACCCGTTCACCCGGCTGCGGCCTGGCGAGTGCGCCCACGGCCTGGGCTGATGGCTCTTGAATGTAGTAAAGCCCCGCGTAATAAAACGGGTGCGGGCCCGGCCGTGCCTCGGCTGGATAGTAGAAACCTTCCTCGCACCAGGGAATAGGCTCCAGGGGCCATGGGCTGATTTCGCGCAGCTTTTCGGGGGAAATTTTGAGTGTGTTGGCCCTGAGGCCGTAACTCCGGTCTTGGCCCGTGAGGGCCTCGAGAAAAGCCGGGTACTCCCCGCCCAGAAGTTGCTGCATGCGCGCGAGAAACGCTTTAGGGAGTTCCACAACGGTACTATGGTACGGGATATGTCCATCGTTGCCGTAGGAACCGACCTGGTCTCGCTCGCCAGGCTTAGAGGGGTGTTCGAACGCCACCCCGAGCGCTTCCTGCAGCGCCACTTCACCCAGGAAGAACGTGACTACTGCTTGGCGCAGGTGGATCCGGTGCCCTCGCTG
>JAMCQK010000136.1 GCA_023382135.1 Deinococcus sp. | reverse complement strand
CGCTAACCGATTTCTATGCTGGGGCGGGCGGTTTCTATGGTAATGGACCCACGGTCTCAGGGGTCAACCAGGGCACCGCCGGCGCCAGGGTCGTTTTAGGGACCAACTTTGGTCTGGGACTGATTGGCGCCGTTCTTCCCGCCAGCATCTTTGCCGAGCTCCACCCCATGGCCTTCTTCCCCTCCGCCGGCATGCTCTTTGGTATTGGTGGAAGCGTTGGGGTAAGCTTCAAGCTACCCTAGAATCCGCTGGTGTTAACCCGCCCGGGACTATCGGGCGGGTTTCTTTTTGCACGGCCTGGTAGTTTATCTCGTTCAGCAAGATCATAGCTCCCGGCCGAGCCGACCATTGAACCACGGTTGTCTGACCGAGCGCCGCGGCCAGATGAAGCTACACGCGAATATTTACCCGTGCGCCTGCCTGGATGAGGTGGATGCTATCAATAAACCGCACTACCTTGGTGTCGTAGCCCATCACAATCGAATGGGTGCGTGCGCCGCCGCCGAAGTAGCGGACGCCCTCGAGGATGTCACCATCGGTAATTCCCGTAGCGGCGAATACTATCTCTTTGCCAGGCGCAAGGTCCTGTGTCCGGTACACCTGGGCCTCATTCGCGCCCATTGCGTGTAAGCGCAGGCGTTCTTCCTCGGAGTGCGGTAAAAAACGCGCCTGGATTTCTCCCCCAAGGCACTTGAGAGCGGCCGCTGCCAGTACTCCTTCTGGCGCGCCACCGCTACCCATCAGCGCGTGAACGCCGGTACCCCTTACCGCAACCGCTAAGGCCGCCACCACGTCTCCATCGCCGATTAGCTTTACCCTGGCACCCGCTTCGCGCACCTCGCGAATAAGTTGCTCGTGCCGGGGCCTGTCGAGCACCACAACCACCAAGTCTTCGATGGAACGCTGCAGCGACTCCGCGATTAGACGAAGATTAGTCTGGACGCTGTTGTCGATGCTTACTTTTCCCGCTGCCGGCGGCGCCACCACCAGCTTTTCCATATACATATCGGGGGCGTGCAAGAGCCCGCCGCGCTCACTCATGGCAATTACGGTGATGGAGTTTGGTAGCCCCTTGGCGGTGATGTTGGTTCCTTCCACCGGGTCAACCGCAATATCCACCTTGGGACCGCCCCTGCCCACTTTTTCTCCAATGAATAGCATGGGGGCCTCGTCCATTTCGCCTTCGCCAATCACTACCGTGCCGGAGATGGGTAGTTCACCTAAAACTTTGCGCATGGCCTCGGTGCCAGCGCGGTCCACCGCTTCCTTGTCTCCCTTGCCCGCAAGCCGGCTGGCGGAGAGCGCTGCTTGTTCGGTTACGCGCACGGTTTCCAATACCAGCGTGCGTTCGATGTCCATAGCTAGAGCCTACCAAATGCGAAAGATGCTCAACTGAGAGCGCTTCTCAAGAATGGGTTGTTTGTAGCGGCGCGGAGGAAAGCGGTGTTGAGCGCGATTATCCAATGGCCAAATCGCGCGGCCTACTCTTTGGTACTGGGCCTATGACGCTCCCACAGGGTCTTGGCTAAATCGTCTACGTGAACACCTTTTTCCGCCAAGGTGACCAGCAGGTGAAAGACTAAGTCTGAAGCCTCCCAGGCAAGCTCGGAAGGGCTGGCGTTCTTGGCCGCGATGATGACTTCTCCCGCTTCTTCGCCCACCTTCTTCAACACCCGGTCCAGCCCATCCCGGTGAAGCCTGGCAACATATGAGCCTTCGGGAAGATCGCGGATGCGTTCTTGGATGGTGCGATAGACGGTTGCCAGCACTTCGCCAAGCGAAGGATTGTCGATCCCGGTGGTTTGTCCAGAGAGTGTTACCGGGTTATGAAAGCAGCTCTCCCTGCCAGTGTGGCAAGCGGGCCCTTGCGGCAGTACACGGTAAAGCACCGCGTCTAGATCGCAATCAAACGTGATCTCTGCTACTTTTTGACGGTTACCGGAGGTTTCGCCTTTGCGCCAAAGTTCACCGCGGCTGCGGCTAAAAAATACGCTGTAGCCGGTGTCCATGGTTTCCTGGAGCGCTTCATGGTTGGCGTAAGCAAGGGTCAGTACCGCGCCAGAAGAAGCGTCTTGCACCACCACCGGAACCAGGCCTTGGGCGTCAAATTTTACTTCGGCCAGTTTCATGCTGCTATCTCCTGCTCCTGTCGAATTGGGATCATTAGATTTGCAAGGTAGCGCTTGAGCGCTGGAATGGAAATCTCGCCAAAGTGAAATACGCTCGCGGCCAGCGCGGCGTCGGCCTTGCCTTTGATGAGCACCTCCGCGAAATGCTCGGGTGTTCCCGCGCCGCCAGAGGCAATTACCGGCACCGGCACGGCTTCGGCAATTGCGCGTGTGAGCCTGAGGTCGTAGCCGTTCTTGGTGCCATCTGCGTCCATGCTGGTGAGCAGAATTTCGCCTGCGCCAAGCGCGGTCCCGAGCGCGGCCCACTCGATGGCGTCGATACCAGTGGGCGTGCGCCCGCCTGCGACGTATACCTCCCAACTAGAGCCCTTGCGCTTCGCATCTATGGCGAGTACCACCGCCTGGTTCCCAAAGTGATCGGAGAGCTCTTGTATAAGTTGTGGCCGCTTGACCGCCGCCGAGTTAACACTTATCTTGTCCGCGCCGGAAAGAAGCAGGCTGCGGGCATCCTCGAGGCCCCCCACCCCACCCCCCACGGTTAGCGGAATAAAGACCTGCTCGGCTACTTGGGTAACCACGTCCAGCAGAATCTTGCGCTGGTCTGAGGTGGCGGTAATGTCCAGAAACACCAGCTCATCCGCTCCTGCTTGGCCGTAAGCTTTGGCAGCCTCCACCGGGTCACCGGCGTCGCGCAAATTCACGAACCGGACTCCTTTCACCACGCGGCCCGCGTGCACGTCCAGGCAGGGAATGATGCGCTTCGCCAACACGTGTCTAGCGTAACACTAAGAGCGAGAGCACCTCGGCGTGATGGGTGAAAGGGTAGAAGTCGTAGGGCCTGGCGGCCTCGAGGCCGTATCCCGCATCGGTCAATTTCTTAACGTCCCTGGCCCAGCTGGCGGGCTCGCAGGCAATGTAAAGGATGCGCCTAGGTCGCGCTTCACTCAAGGCCTCGATGACCTCCGCCGCCAGCCCCGCGCGGGGCGGGTCCACCGCCACCAAACTGGCGGGCATAAAGTTGGAAAGTTGTTTGGCGTCCCCCCGGTGAAATGACACCGTGTCTTTCTTTAGGCGCTTGGCGTCTTTTTGGCCCCGGAGAACGGCGTCCCGGCTAATGTCCAGCGCAATTACCTGTTCAAACTGGTTTGCTAGCTGCAGCGAGAGCAGCCCGCTACCAGCGTAAAGCTCCAGAGCTCTGGATCCACCCCCGGCAAGTTTGGCGGCCTCTAAGTACAACTTCCCCGCCGCCTTGGGGTTTACCTGCGAGAAGCTTGCCAGCGAGATACTCCCGCTTACGCCGCCAAAGTCCTCCAAAAGTTCCTTGGCGCCCGCAAGGTGCTTGGTCTGGGCGCGAAAACGCCCCTTTTCGCTGGGCGTGGCCCAGGAGACCCCGGCGATGCCTTGTTCCACCAGTGAGAACGCCTTCTCCTTAAGCCGGCTGGGCTTGCCGCCGATAATGCCGAGGAGCGTCCGGTTTTCCAGCAGGCTTCCTCGGAACGTGACTTCCAAGGCCTCGAGGCCGCTGCCTTTCACAATTTCAAACGCTTTTTGTAATGGCGCCGCAAGGAGCGGGTCTTCGTCAATTCTTTCAAGCTGGTGCGAGCCCGGCTGGCGGTAGGCCAGACCACCGTCGGGGTGAATGGCATACTGGGCCGCGGTCCGGTAACCGAGCGGGTCGGGCGAGGGCTCAATAGGGGAGAGCGCAAAGGATATCTTCCCCACGCGCTCCAGGGCTTCGGCCACCAAGCCTTGCTTGATGGCCAGCTGGTAAGGGTACTCCAGCGGCAGATCCGCGGTTGGCGGAAGCGGATTTTGATACCTTCCGGGGTGGGCCTCGAGCACTTCTGCTGCTTCACCCTCCAAGTAACCTTTGCGTTCCCGCAGTTCCGCCCGCACCAGTTCACCGGGCAAGGCTCCGCGAATGAGCGCTACTCCGCGGGAAGTCCTGGCCAGGCCAAACCCACCGGCTACGAACTTTTCGATTCTAAGTTCCTCCACCACCCCACTCTAAGCGCCGGGCCACCAATGGTCTGCTGTGCTAGTTCAAACACATCTGCGGCTTGACGTTTCAATGCCTTTGATCCAAAGTCCTGCCGTCTCCCGGTGTTTGCTCAGCCGCCGGGTAACCCGGCTATGGCTCATCCCCTTTGTGGCACCTATCCAAAGGTGTCGGATTCTTATGTGAAATATGGCGAGACTGAACTACCCAGAGTTGGCTAGAGCGTCTCTATATATGTGTTGAACTACAATTAGGGACTATACAGTTGGAAGGCACCGCGCTATTCTTACGTTGCAGGCTGGGGGTGTCCCCGCCGTTTCGTGGCGGCAACGGGGCTGAGAGTCGGGTATACCCGACAACCCTTGGAACCTGATCCGGTTCATACCGGCGGAGGGAAGCCTTGGGAGCGGTTCTTTTACAACCTGATTC
>JAMCQK010000168.1 GCA_023382135.1 Deinococcus sp. | reverse complement strand
GCGTTTTTGTGCCCAAGTACGATACCTGGCTGGTACGTTTTGGGCTAAAACACTGGCAGCGCGGCCAAATTGCTATTATCAAGCCTCCGGTGGGGACCCCGAATTCAATCGCCGAATTCCCGGTGCTGGGCTTTCCCTTCAAGGCGTTTTTTATTAAGCGAATCGTGGCCGTTCCGGGCGACGAAGTGAGTTACCGCAAGGGCCAGTTGTTGGTCAACGGGGTTGCAGTAGACGAGAGCCATATCACCGACAAGCTCATCTTCGACCCGTCCGAGAGTACTTGGGAAAGCGAGTACAACTATCCCAGGGTGTGCCTGCAAGGCGGCAAGATCACCTCGGTAGGCACACAGTCGTTCAGGGGTGCGCCAGAAAGCTTCCCCAAATACCTCGCCCCTACGTTGGAGATGTTAGTGCCGCCTGACGAAGAGGCTATTGCCAAGAGCCAGGCCAGTGAGTACTGCTACGTTGGAAGTCTAAAGTTGAAGCCGGGTTACTACTTTGTAATGGGGGACAACCGCACGCCAGGGGGTTCGGAGGACTCGAGGACATTTGGTCCTTTACCCGCAACCGCCATCGCGGGCCGCGCCAATTTTGTCTGGTGGCCCCCGGTTTCGCAGGGCCGGCTCAATTGGCGTGCTTTGCCAGTACCCAATGGCTTCCGCCAGCTTCCTAGTACCCGGCCCTAATGCTTTGGTATCACCCGGGCTTGCCGCGCTGGCTGGCCACTCACTTGTACCCCAGATGGTTCAGGCAAAACCTGGGCTTCCTCTCACCCTCTGTTCATGGCTGCGGGCTAGCCTTCCTAGTAGATGGATCAGTCGTTGATTCGCACCGCTTTTGCAGGCTCCACCCACCGGCTTTCCACCACCACTGGGCAGGGGTTCGCCCCGGCCAAAACTGATGCCGGTTATAGGAGGCAGAGAATGACCAATTGGCTTGTAGCACTGGTACTTATGGGTAGTCTTTTTGCGCCGGTATTGGCACAGAACACGCCACCACCGGCCACCACCACCCAGGACCTGTCCCTCAAGTCCATCAAAATTGGCATCCAGTTCTACGAGGCCAAGCGGTACCAGACCGCGCTTCCTTTCTTTGAGCGCGCGGTGAAAGAAAACCCCAACAGCTACGATGCCTACTACTGGCTGGGCCGAACTCAAATTAAGCTTGGGATTATTGGTCCGGCGATTGAGAACCTGAAGCGGGCCACTGCCCTCAGCTCCAAATTTACCCCCGCCTACGTGGCGCTCGCGCAGGCCTACGCCGCCCAGTTCGCCATGTCCGAGAACCGTGAGTCCGTGACCACCAAGGGGCTGTTGGAGCAGGCATTATTGGTGCTCAAGGACGCGGAAAAAGTGAACAGTAAGTACGCCCCCATTTACGCCCAGCGGGGCTTGATCTACTTCTTGCAAGGAAGCTTTGATAAGGCGGTGGAGTCGCTGAATAAGGCCATCTCCCTGGACAATGACCCTGGCTACAAGGCCACCCTAGCGGAAATCTATCTGAAGCAGGGCAAGATTGACGAAGCCGCTGGCCTGTATGCCGACGCGGTCAAGTCCGCGCCCAAGGATCCCGAACTGCGCACCAAGTATGGCACGGTATTGCTTATCAAGGGAGACTGCGGTGCCGCCGCGGAACAACTGAACCAAGCGGTTTTTCTCACCGGCGGCGATGCCGAGACCTACTTTTTCCTAGGCAAGGCCCAGTTCTGCCTGAAAAACTGGAAGCAGGCGGGCGTGGCTTATTCCAACACGGTGGCGCTTTCTCCGGTGCGTTACCCGGATGCCTACGCCGACCTGGGGCGCATCTACCTGGAGCTGGGTGATCCCGCCAAAGCCAAGTTCAACCTGACCAAGGCGGTGGCTTTGGCTCCTAATAACGCTGACTTCCACTACTGGCTGGGCCGCGCCAACGAGGCCGCTGGCGACAAGGAAGGCGCCAAGGCCCAGTACCAAAAGGCGCTGGAGTTGAGGCCCAACTTCCCCGAGGCGCAGGAAGCTCTGGCAAGAGTTAAGTAACTTATCCGGTCTGTTGCCGCAGCCAGGCGCTGCGGCTCTTTTTGGCCCTGGGTATGATACTTCCATGCCCCTAAGCCTGGAAGCTTGGAACCCGGACTACGCGCTTTTGCAAGTGGAGTTCGACCAAGGCGAGCCGTTGGAAGGGGTAGACACCTCCATTGAGCTTCCTTGGAAGCCCTTAGAGCCCGCCAAGGTACCCTGGCCCACGCTTTACCTTGTGGACGGGCGGCAGCGTATCGACGCCATTCTGGCCGACGAACGTGGGCACAGGGCTTTGCTGGTGACTGTGGCGGCGGGGGCACTGGTGCGGGACCAGGTTTCCATCCGGCTCTTCGGGGAGCCTTGGGTACGGCGGATTCTGCTTAGGACAGCGGGTTTTTCCGCTCAGGAATTTGCACTTGGGTCCATGAACTATCGGGCCAAAGAAGTGGAGGCCGGTGACCTGCGAACGCTTGTCCAAACGGTGAACCCGTTGATGCGAGCCCTCGAGGCCGAACTTGCAACCACCCTTCCCGGCGCCCTGGTGATTCTGGACGGGCCTATCTACGCCCCAGAGGGCCGTGCGCCCGGCGCCAGGGTGATGGGCTACGCCAAGACCATGTGGCAGCGCTACCTGCCAAAAGACCAGGAGAGCATCTTGAGCGAGCTCAGACCCGCTACCAGGACGCCCCTCTTCTTCATTCCAAAGAGCGCTCGGCGCAAGCTAGATCTATTCTCCTGGTACCTGAGGCTTCCGTTTGAACCCTCTCTGCCTTTTCACTCGGCGGCGTCACTTTTGCGTGCGGAGGTGGTTGCGGGTGACATTGAATCCGCCAGGAAACTTGCGGATCTTTCGGTGGACATTTTCGCTACCATGGCGTCTTCACCCGTGCGCGACCCGCGTGCGCCGCAGAACCTGGTGCCGGTGGGAGGCCTCGAGGCCCTCATTGGCCGCCATATGGGCCAGAAGGAACTGGTCCGGCGTAAAATTGTCCAGGCTCTTTCGGGAGGTGCTACTTGAATCCGCTAGGCATGGTGCTGGGTAGCCGCGAGGCGGGCGCGCTAGACTTCTGGGTCGCGGTGCAAGAAGGCGAGTACCTGCGGCTCGACGACATGGTTTTTGCCAGCGCAAAGCACCCCAACCCGCGCGTGGGCATGGTCAGGTATTACGGCATGGTGGACCAGGTGGTCAAGTTTCACGAAGGCTCGCAGTTCGATACCGACGTATTCCTGGCCCAAAAACAACTGCTGCCGGTATCCACCTCATTCGCCGCGCATGTGAAGATAACCCGGTTGGAGCCGGAAGAATATCTGCCCCCGGATCCAGGTTCTCTGGTCTACCGGGCAGAAGGGGAGACACTGGAAAAAGCGCTCTACTACGACCGCATGAACAACCACCGAGGGAGCACCAAGCTGCCGGTGGGCCTGCTTAAAAACGGTGAGGTGGCCTACGTAAACCTGGAATTTCTGAATGGGGTGAAGGGCGGGCACGTGAACATCTCGGGCATTTCCGGGGTGGCCACCAAGACCAGTTACGCTACCTTCTTGCTCTACAGCTTGTTTAATTCCGGCGTGCTGGCGGACGCGGCCAACGCGCGGGCGCTGGTCTTTAACGTAAAAGGCGAGGATCTCTTTTTTCTTGATAAACAGAGCAACCGCCTCACAGCCGAGGAAAAGGCCAGGTACCATGCGCTAGGTCTTCCAGACGCTCCTTTTAGGCAGGTCTCCTTCCGCGCGCCACCCAAACCCACCGCGGGCGACTTAATGCCAAACATGGAAAGCCGCAAGCGGGATGTGGACACCTACCACTGGGATCTGGCGCAGTTTTGCCGCGAGGGCCTGTTGCCGTTCTTGTTTACCGACCGGGGCGCCATGACCAACCTGGGATTCCTGATTGACCAAATCGCCGAACGCTTGCGCAAGCTGGCGGATGGGCAGAAGGGGCCTTACTTGGTGGTTGAGGACTGGGATGACCCGGAAAGCCTGGGTGAACAGGGCATAACCTTTGACGCCTTGGGCAAGGCAAGGCTTTCAAATTTTGGGGATCTGGTGCGTTACATTGAGTACAAGCTGTTGGGCCTAACAACTAGCCCGCTGAGCGAGGCCGACGATGCGGAACCTAAAGGAGCGGACCCTCGCTGGGTGGCGCGTCAGGCGCGGGGGACCCTGGAAGCTTTTGTGCGGCGGCTGCGTGCCTCTCTTGCCAACGTTCACACGGTGGTTCGCGGCGACCGCCCGGGCAACCCGCCCGACCCCCTCGCGTCCACCAGCCAGCTCACGGTAATCGATATCCACCAGCTCCAGGGCCAGGCACAGATGTTTGTGGTGGGCTCAATCCTCAAAAAAGTTTTCGAGAAAAAAGAACGGAGCGAATTCGCAGGCCGCGTGTTTATTGTCCTGGACGAGCTTAACAAGTACGCTCCCCGCGAGGACCAGAGTCCCATCAAAGATATCTTGTTGGACATTGCCGAGCGCGGCAGGTCGCTTGGGGTGATCCTGATTGGGGCCCAGCAGACCGCCTCCGAGGTCGAACGCCGGATAGTGGCCAACGCCGCCATCCGGGTG
>JAMCQK010000120.1 GCA_023382135.1 Deinococcus sp. | reverse complement strand
CCACCGCACGGGCATAGGAGAGCGCGTAGACTTTCTGTGCGAGCTGTACTGGTGCAGCCTCGGCCACGGTAGGCTTGGGCTTGTCGATCTGTAAGAGCACAGCGGCGATTTCGACGTGGACTTTTTCGCTAGCGCGTATGACTAGGACGGGCTGGCCCGGCACCGCGGCGATGGTGGCGCCGGGGAACTCCTTGCGCAGAAAGTCGGCGATTTTTTCCGCGTCCCCGCTCTGTAGTCCGTAAAACTTGCGAACATCGGGCTCAGCCGTAGGCGCGGCCTTTGGCGCCTGCTGAAACTGCGTGACGATGGAACTGGGCGCCACCAGGATGACGTTATTTTCCATCAGTTGGTAATCAAGTTTTCCGTCGCCAAAAGTCTTGATCAGCAGGTCCCATATTTGGCGGAAGGGCTTCTTTTCGAGATCCAGGTTTACCGTGATCTTTGGCACTTCGCGCAGGATAGCGGTGAGTCCCACGCTGCGGGCCAGTGAATCCAACACCTGCTCCAGCGGCATGCCGGACACGCCGGTTTGGACCGAAACGGGTTGGTCATACCGGGTGTCTTGGGGAAGACTGCCGGCGATTGCCAGGCTTAGGAAGAGGATTGCTACCAGTATTCGTTTCATACCGTTCACCACCTCAAGGGGTTTTGATTTGAAGGGTGAGGGTGTCCTCACCTTGGACCAGCAGGGCCTCGTCAGCGCTCAGGCTCTTGAGCAATACGTCGGTATCGGGGAAGGTGCGGCCTACGGGCACCACCAGGAATCCTGCTTTGGTCTGGAACACTCCCACACTGGTGGGGCCTAGAACCGCGCCCGCAAGCTTAATGCCTTTTTCACGCACAAACTTAGCAAGGCTGGTCTCGGCGGGTGTTACTGGCTGCGTTGGCTGGACTGGTTTCAGCTCTGATTGTGTGGGGGCCACCTCGCGCTCCAAAGGGTTTAGCCGTATGGGTAGAACGCTTGCGCCTAAGCTGGTCTGGCCTGGAACAGTTGTGCTCACAGGTGTGGGGGCTAGCTTGGGCTCGGGCTCCACTGGTTTAGGCGTGGAAGGTGCTGTGAGAGGTGTTGAAGGCTGGCGTACCTGGACCTTGGCGGGGCTGGCGGCAATCGGACTCGAGGCCGTCGTGGAAGGCGGCAACAAGACTCCCGGCGGCTTGGGAGGCGCTGCCAGAACCAGGGGTACAAACGGGTTGGGCGGCGCTTTCTCGCGCACGACAGCAGGCGCGGGCTTGGCCGTGACGGGCTTTTCAGCCTTGGGCTTTACGGTGTCGGCGGGCGCCTCGGTGACCATGAAGGGCACGGGCACGACCTCGAGGGGCTTTGAAGGCGACTCACTCTGGGCTGGTGGGGTTGTGGTGGGGGCGGTTGTAGCCGCGGGAGCGGAGGGGATCTCGGCTGCCGCTTGGTTTCTTTGGAAGACGGCGTACCAAGTGGCTACTCCGGCAACCAGCAGCAGGGCCGCTAATCCCAAACGGGCGGGTTGGGGAAGCCTGCGCAGCAAGCTCATGGCCGACCCCCGGGAACTTGCCCACTAGTTTTGCCAGGGGTAGCACTCCCCTGTGGGGTCTGTGGCTCAGCTTCCTTGTAGGTAAAGACAGTCATGGTAAGACTGGTAGTGAGCGACGGGTTAAGGCTGCTGTTAGCGTCGCTTCCCACAGTAAGGGTCAGGCCAGAAATGGTACTAAACCGCTGCAGACTTTCGAGGCGTTTTAGAAAGCCGTACAATTCGGAAAAAGGCGATTCCACCTGCAAGGCGATATTGGTGCTCCAGACGCTGGGAACGTTGCTGGCGCTCATCGAACGCTTGAAGTTCTTGAGAACTACGCCGTTTTCCTTTGCCCGCTGGGAAAGTAAAGCAAAAACCTGATTCAGCTGCTCTTGTGGCGGAAGCTGTCTAAGGAACTCCTGGCGCTCCGCCTCCAGCTGGGCAATTGCCGCGCGGAGCTGGGGTAAGGCGCGTTGGGCTGCGCGGCCCCGGTCGCGCTCAATTGTAAGTTTGCTAATCTCGTCGTTTAGGAGAGGGATTTGCTGCTTGAGCGGCTGCACCATCAAGTAATAAAGCAGTGCTCCCACCAGCAGGGCGGCCACAATGGCGATAATGGCCCACTCTCGTTGACCTAGCCTAGCGAGCACTTTGGCCACCTCCTTGCACCGGCTCACCCACTAGACCCACGGTGGTGGAGAAGCTGTAGAGTCCGTTCTGGTTGTTCAGGCTGGCCTGGTTGAAGTTGATGCCAAAACTTGGAGACTCCTCGAATGCCTTTATGAAACGAACCAGTGAGGCCTGCCCCTGGGCTTCTCCGTCAAGGTCAAACTCAAGCTTGACTTGTTTGCCGTCGTACACGTTGGACTGGGCGAGTTTTTGCGACTCCTCGGAAGTGAGCAGCCTGGTTCCAATCTTCTTCAGCGCTATTCCAAAGCGGCCCCCCTCGCGCGGAATTTGGTTAATCACCGCTGCCAGATTATCCGACCAGGCTACAAAGCGTTCCTCCAACTGTTTCTTGATCGAAAGCAGTTTTTCGAGCTCGATCCGCTTGCGCTCAAGGGTGTTTTGCTCCGCTACGAACGGCTTTAACGACTCCACTTCTAGCCTGAGCTCGTCACGCTGATTTTCCAAAGCTCTTATCTGAGACACGGTTGAGAAATATAAGTATCCCACCACCGATAGCGTGGCCACCACAAACAACCCAGCGGCCAGTCTCCACCAGCCGGGCTCGACCCGGCGGCGAAGGTTTTTGGGTAGCAGGTTAAGCCTAATCAAGCGGATTCACCCCCCTGAGCGCAAGTCCAACGGGAACGGTGAATTCCGGCGCGAGGCTCTTGACGTAGTCCAGATCAAAACGGCCCTTATCCAGCTGGATTCCTTCCCAGGGGTCAGCGATCTCAAGCGGGACGCCAAGGGTATCGGAAAGCAAGGGAACCAGGCTTTTTAGCTTGCTGCCCCCACCTGCCACAAACCCCTGGTCCACACCCAAGTCACCGACTTGAACCCGGAAGAACTCCAGGCTGCGCCTGAGTTCGGTGGTGAACTCCACCAGAACCGGGCGGATGGCGTCGTACATTCTGGCGGGGTTGAAGCGCTCGCGCTCGGCGTCGAAGTCGAGGAGCAGGTCCTCGTCTTCGGTGGGGATGGTTGCGAGCGCGTAGTTCTTCTTAGCCTCTTCGGCGGCTATGGGGTCTAGGTTGAACGACCTCGAGATCGCGGCGGTAAAGTCCTTGCCGGAAAGGTTGATTACGCGGTTCAGCAAAAGCCTTTCACCGCGGGTAAGCACCAGCGCGCTCGACTCTGCCCCAATTTCCAGGAATAACGTTATGGGTTCGCGTCCGTCTTCGGGGTGAAGTTTGCTTGCCAGGGTGCGGAGCCCGGCAAAGGGCTTGATGTCAATGACCACCGGCTCAAGCCCAGAAGCCTTGAGCACCTCGACCAGGCTGCTCACCGTTTCATGCCGGGCTGCGCCCACTACCACGTCCATCTGCTCGCCGTCGGGGATATTCTCGGGGATGTCGAGGGACGCGTAGTCCAACACCACTTCGTCAATGGGGAAGGGAATGTAGCGTTCCGCCTCCCAGCGGACGGCCTCTTCAAGCTGCTTCACCGGCATTTTGGGTACCTGCAAGGTACGGGTGATCACCGCCAAATTGCTGGCAGCGGCCACCACGTAGCGCTTGCGAGTCCGAAGCTCGGAAAGCATGTCCCGGATCTCGGCTGCCAGGGCGCCTGGATCTACCACCACACCGTCTTGGATGGTGCCTTGAGGCGTTGGACGGATAGCTAAGCCCCGTAAGCTAGGGGGAGATCCGGACAGCTCCACCAGCTTGAGGTTGGCAGACCCGATCTCAAGGCCCAGAGCCTCAACCCGTGGTCGCAACAAGCTGCCAAAAAAATCGCGCACATAGCCCCCTTTCACTACTCATCAATCCTTAACAAAAGATACTTTCGCACTATATCACCGGAGATACATTCCCAATGGCCAATAATCACTACTGGACAATATTACCGACACCTCCCCTTGGCTGGCGTTCTTCAAGCATGGCACCGGAAACCGCCCTGGCAAACTCCAGGGTAGAGGCTTTTCCGCCCAGATCAGGGGTCCTAGGACCCTGCTCCAGCGCGATATCCACAGCGGCCTCGAGTTTTGCCGCCACCTCAGTCTCGCCTAAATGGGCGAGCATCATGGCCGCCGAAAGGATGGCTGCGGTTGGGTTGGCCACGCCTTTCCCCGCGATATCGGGAGCGCTTCCGTGTACCGGCTCGAAGATTGCAGCCTGTTTGCCGATGTTGCCGGATGGCGCAATGCCGAGCCCACCCACCAGTCCTGCGGTCAGGTCGGATAGGATATCGCCAAACAGGTTTTCCATGACCAGCACATCGAAACTCTGGGGATAGCGCACCAGGCGCATGGCGCAGGCGTCCACGATCACCTCCGACACCTCGACCTCGGGGTGGTTTTTAGCCGCATCGTAGGCGGCCTCTAAGAAAAGCCCATCCGAGAGCGGTAACACATTGGCCTTGTGTACCAGCGCCAGCTTTTTCCGGCGTGTTTTGGCGAGCGCCAGTGCATACTCCGCAATGCGAAAACTGGCGTCATAGGTAATAA
>JAMCQK010000010.1 GCA_023382135.1 Deinococcus sp. | reverse complement strand
ATCCACAATCGCCAGGGAAACCAGAAAAACCTTCATCCCGAATGGGACCCTTTTCCCCAGCAAACTGAGAACCCCCAGCGAGAATGCAATATCGGTGGCCATGGGGATCCCAAACCCCCTGGTGCCAACCCCCTGTTGGTTGAACCCCAAATAGATCAGTGCCGGTATCAGCATTCCGCCTGCCGCCGCGGCCAGCGGAAGCATGGCTTTGCGCAGGCCGCGCAGCTCTCCTTGCACCAGCTCCCGCTTGATCTCGAGGCCAACCTGCAGAAAGAAAACGGCCATCAGCAGATCGTTCACCAGGTGTAGGGGAGAGGTTTTGAATACCAGCTCGCCCACTTGGAGCTTAAGCGGAAAGCGCAGGGCTTCGCTATACAGATTCCCGAGCGGAGAGGCAGCCACAAAAAATGCCAATAAAGCCGCTGCAATCAGCACAAAACCGCCTTTTGCTTCGCTCTGCAAAAAGGCCTGGATTGGGTTGAGTGAAAACCTCATCAAATCACGCTCCTTCGGATTATGTGCCCTGGCAGGCTAGCAACAAAAGATAGAGACCGTTGCCAGTCTCCACCAAGCCAGCTCCGGAAGCTGGATTCCTGCCCGAACACGGGCAATTGTCAACTATAAGTATACAACATCTACCAAGTCGTATGTATAGTCGCAGCACTCAAAAAAACGAGAGTTCAGTCCACAATCTCTTCCAAACTCTCGCTGAGCCGGGCAATTCCCTCACGGATGTTTTCTGGTGTGGGGTAGGAGAACGAAAGCCTGAGGGTGTTTTTGCCTCCGCCACCAGCGTGAAAAGGCTCCCCCGGCACAAAGGCCACTTTGTGCCTCACCGCGTGTTCCAACAGCCGGCTTGCGTCTAAATGCGCGGGCAGCGTCAGCCAGAAAAACATGCCGCCTTGCGGGGTGTTCCAGCGCGCTTTGCCGTTCATGGTCTGGCTGAGGGCTTCCTGCATTACATCGCGTCTCGCTCGGTAGGTGCGGCGGATGCGGGCCACTTGCGATTCAAAGACAGTTGTGGCTAATTCAAAAGCGAGCATCTGGTTCAGGGTGGCAGTGTGCAAATCGGCGCCCTGCTTGAGCTGGACCAACTTGCGGATGACCTCGGCCGGGCCCACCGTCCAGGCCACGCGCAGCCCCGGGGCAAGCGTTTTGGAGAAGGTGCTCATATAGACCACGTTGTTGCCGCTGCCCAGGGTCTTATCCAGTTCATAAAGCGTAGGCATGATGCCCTCTTGAAAATTTAGATGGTGGTAGGCGTCGTCTTCCAGAATGGGCACGCGGTATTCCGCCGCGAGCTTCACAAGGGTGGTGCGCCTTTCCAGCCCCAGTTGGCTTCCACTGGGATTTTGGAAATTGGGCAACGCGTAAATGAATTTTGGTTTTTGCTTGAGCAGCTCCTCGAGCCTGTCCACTTGCATGCCGCTTTCGTCCACGGGAACCGAAACATAGCGTGGCTCGTAGGGATTAAAAGCCTGCAGGGCGCCCAAGTAGGTGGGCGACTCCACCAGCACCGTGTCGCCCGGATCGACCAGCAGCTTTGCGGCCAGGTCCAGGCCTTGCTGCGAGCCAGAGGTGATCAGCACCTCGTTGGCGTTGGTTTTTGGCAGCGTGGCGGCAATCCACTCGCGCAAGGGGTGGTGGCCTTCGGTAGTGCTGTACTGAAGGGCTTCTTTGCCGTGTTCGCGCAAAAGCCTCGAGCACGCTTGCTCTGCGGCCTCGAGGGGGAAAAGCTCTGGTGCGGGCAGCCCGCCCGCGAGCGATATCACTCCCGGTTGCTGGGTAAGCTTCAAAATTTCCCGAATCGCAGAACTTTTCACCCGCTCGGTGCGCTTGGCAAACCGAGTTTCCCAGAAAGAAGCATCCATGCATTAAGCGTACACCCGCGACCGGCCCCGGCGCGGACTCGTTGTTCGTGCTCTGGGGCGTTAGCGCCCCGATGGCACAAACAGTTTGGTGTACTCTTCCAGGGCATAGCGGTCGGTCATGCCGGCCATATAGTCGCAGACCGCGCGGTACAGGCCTTCGTCCTCGGCAGCTTGGCGCACTCCTGGGGGCAGCATGTCGGGCATCTCGGTATAAGCCGAAAACAAGCTTTCCAATACGTGCTTGGCCTTGACCACCTGGCGCACCACGTAGTGATGCCGGTACAGGTTGGCATAGAGAAACTTGCGAAGCTCCGAGAGGTAGATCTTCATGCGCTCGGAATAAGTGGCCAGCGGGGTTGGATAGTTGCGCACATCGTCCAAAGTTTTGATCTGGAAGGCCTCGAGGCCCACATGGGTTGCTTGTACGGCGTCGTTAACCATCTGCCCCAAAAGCTCCCGGATAAGGATCCGGCGCTGGAACTCATCCAACTCTTCCAGGTCGAAGCCCAGCTCCTTGGCCAGATCCGCCACCAGCGGCACCTCGGTGAGCTGCCCGGGGTTAAGCAGGCCGCTCCTTAGCCCGTCATCCAAGTCATGAGTGTTGTAAGCAATTTCGTCCGACAGGTTGACAATCTGCGCTTCCAGGCTGGGGCGGCTTTCGGGGTCAAAGTCTTGGTTTGAGGGAGCGTCGTACACAGTTTCGTGCTTCACGATGCCCTCGCGGGTTTCCCAGGCCAGATTCAGCCCGCGAAAACCTGGGTAGCGTTTTTCCAGATAGGTTACGATGCGCAGAGACTGCCGGTTGTGGTCGAAACCGCCATGCGCTTCCATCAGGTCGTGCAGAAACTGCTCGCCCGCGTGGCCGAAAGGCGGGTGCCCCAAGTCGTGCGCCAACGCCACAGTCTCGGCTAAGTCTTCGTTGAGACCCAGCGCCCGCGCGATGGAGCGTGCCACCTGCGAGACTTCCAGCGTGTGTGTCAGGCGCGTGCGGTAGTAGTCGCCTTCGTGGTTTACAAACACCTGCGTCTTGTACTCGAGCCTGCGAAAAGCCGAGGTGTGGATCACCCGGTCGCGGTCTTTCTGAAAGACAGTGCGGTGAAGGGATTCGTTTTCCGGGTGTTCACGCCCGCGGCTTTCCCCCGACTTCGCCGCGTAGGGCGCCAGGGATTGGGCCTCATGGGCCTCGAGGTGTTCGCGTGAAAAAAGCATAGGCTTAGTTTATTCCCAGACTTCTGGATTAAAGCAACAAACAGGGTTCTTCCCGAGGACTCGCTACTGGCCCAGAGCCGGCGCTATCTCTGTTGGACACACCCGAGAAGAGCCGCATTTTTACTCACCAAAGCAGGAACGCATGCTCTCTTTCCTTGGTAACCCCCCAAGGCCAGCCACGGCTACCGGGCTTTCTACACGCCGCCGAGCTCCAACCCCAATCGCCGCTGGGCGCGGGACATTTGAACCCTAGTTTCAAGATGGTTTTGATAATACCCTTTTGCATGAGGGGGTGGTACAAGTGACGCCTCGCAGACTGGGTTGGCTGGTTGTCTTTGTGCTTTTAACGTCGGCTGGATGGTTGGCGGCTCAACAGGCTGGAAGCATGCCTCAATGGCCTGGTATTACGAGCCGGGATACTTGGCCCAACGGCTGCGTGGATTGTCATAAGATAACCGCCGCTGGACGTGATCTAAGACTTTCCACCACACTACGGCGCTGGGCCACCCAAGGTACTGACCCGTCAATTGTCGCCGTCGCCCGCTCCGTCTTCCCCCGCGCCACCACGCTACAGGGCCGGCACCCTGACGTGGTCAACACCATCACCACCGGAGCGCTCCCCATTCCTATGCAGTGCATCTCGTGCCACAAAAGCCAAGGAAGGCCCATAGGACCAGTAGTACACCTCATTCACTTGAGTGTGAAACCGAAGATTCCAGCCAGCGCATCCCTTAGCGAGCGCAGTGGCGGGTACTGCACCAGCTGCCACCTGCTCAACCTGTCAACGGGTGCCATGACCATCAAAGGCGGCAGCGAGGCCAGGTAACCTTCACCACATCGGTTTTGTTCAGACGCGTTTGAACAGCAAGACCGCGTTCTGCCCACCAAAGGCAAACGAGTTCGAGAGGGCGAATCCCACCCGTGTTTCACGTGGGGTGTTGGGAACGTAGTCAAGGTCCAGTTCGGGGTCGGGGTCATCCAGGTTTATGGTCGGCGGCAGGATGCCCGACTGTAGCGCCTGGATAGAGGCGATGGCCTCGATGGCCCCTGCTGCCCCCAGCAAGTGCCCGGTCATACTCTTGGTGGAGGAGACCGCCAGCTTGTAGGCGTGTTCTCCAAACACTTTCTTGATGGCTAAAGTTTCAGCTTTGTCACCCACAGGCGTGGAGGTGCCGTGGGCGTTGATATAGCCCACTTGATCGGGGTTTACCTTGGCGTCTTTGAGGGCGGCCTGCATTGCCAGCGCAGCACCCAGGCCCTCCGGGTGCGGCTCAGTGATGTGGTGCGCATCTGCGCTGCGGCCAAAGCCCACCAGCTCGGCGTAAATGGTGGCACCCCGCGCCTTGGCGCGCTCCAACTCTTCCAGCACCAGCACAGCGGAACCTTCCGAAAGAACAAAGCCGTCGCGGGATAGGGTAAACGGCCGGCTGGCTTTGGCAGGCTCATCATTTCTAGTTGAGAGCGCCTTCATTATCCCAAAGCTGCCCACCGCCATGGGTGTAACAGCCGCCTCCGCGCCACCAGA
>JAMCQK010000212.1 GCA_023382135.1 Deinococcus sp. | reverse complement strand
GTGGCGGCTTATTTTGTCCTGAGGCGCTAATACAAACTCCGGGAGGCCGAACCCCGACCGAAGGGAGTAGAAAAACATATAAGACACACCGCCCCCTGCAGGGGCTTTGCGTCCCCGCCCGCCCGGATACAGGCGCATTCGGAATATGCCCGTGCTGAAGCTTGCGGAACACGCAGGCGCCAAGGCTGTGCCGCTCAAGTAGTCACGGTGTTAACCGGTAGCTGTTCGGCGTCTTGGAAACGCACCAGGCTAAGCGCCGCCGCCAGCGTGTCTGTGGTGGCTTCGGGCCGCACGGCGTGCATGCTCAAGTGCTGGCGCCAGCGCTTCCCACCCCGCTGGCCCTTGAAAAGGTTCAGCAGCTGGCGGGCGATGGGCCAAAGCGGTACGCCCTTCTTGGTCTCGTCCTGGGCGTAGTTAATCATGGCGTGGGCGGCCTCGAGGCGGCTGGTTGCTCCTGCATGGCCAAAAAATCTTTGGTCCGCTTCCGCAAGCACAAAGGGGTCTTCGATCACCGCGCGGCCCAGCATCACCCCGTCCAGTCTGTCCAGGTGCAAGGCGGCCTGGTCCAGATTTTTAATCCCGCCGTTTAGCACAAAGGCAAGCTCCGGGAAGTCCGCTTTAAGCCGGTAGACCCAGTTGTAGCGCAGGGGCGGGACCTGGCGGTTTTCCTTGGGCGAAAGGCCGGAAAGCCAGGCCTTGCGCGCGTGCACGATAAACACCTGCACCCCCGCATCCGCGAGCTTTTCCACAAAACGCGAGAGGAAAAGGTAATCTTCCGCTTGGTCTACCCCCAGCCGGTGCTTAACCGTCACCGGCACCTTGACCGATTCCTTGATAGCGCGGACCGATTCAGCCACCCGGTCCGGTTCCAGCATCAGGCATGCACCGAACCCGCCGCCCTTTACCCGCTCGGAAGGACAACCCAGGTTCAGGTTGATCTCGTCGTAGCCAGAATTCTCGCCAATTTTGGCGGCCCGCGAGAGTAAATCCGGCTCGCTTCCTCCAAGCTGCAATGCCAGCGGGTGTTCGCAAGGGTGGAACCGTAAGAGCCGCTCCTGGTCTCCATGTAGTATGGCCCTATCGGTGATCATCTCGGTGTAGAGCCGCACGCCCTTGGAGATCTGCCTGATCAAGTAGCGGAAGTGGCGGTCGGTGTGGTCCATCATGGGAGCCACCGACAGACTCCACCCCCCCTTGCCGCCCCTGCCTGGCAGGGGAGATGGCGGAGCCGGGAGGTTAGTGAGCTCCGGCATCAGAAGCGCACCTCGCGGGGTGCAAGCCTCTTGGGCTCGCGGAACTCGATATTCTCCCATTCGCCTTCTTCAACAACCTCGAGGCCGGCATTCTGCCGCCGGAAGTACGCCACCACTTCCTGCACCAAGTCATCCGGGGTGGAAGCCGCCGAAGTCACGCCAACGTTTTTCACGCCCTCTAACCATGCGGGGTCAATTTCGGCGGCGGTGTTGATGCGTTTAGCGTTCCCCAGCAGTTGCTCTGCCAGCTCCAGAAGACGCATGCCGTTGGACGAACGCGTGCTGGTAAGCACCAGAAATAAATCCACCTTGGGGGCAATTTTCCGCACCGCGTCCTGGCGGTTCTTGGTGGCGTAACACAGATCGTCGCGCGCCGGCACCAGCAGCTTGGGGAAACGTTTTTTCAGAATCTCGATGGTGGCCAGGGTATCGTCTACCGAGAGCGTGGTCTGCGTCAGCACCACAACCTTCTCCGGGTCCGGCACTTTTACGGTATGTGGGTCTGCCAGGCGCGGGTCTTTGCCCGCATGGGTATGAACCGCAACCAGAATGGTTTTCTCCGGGGCCTCGCCCGAGGTTCCCTTAATCTCCTGGTGATCGGCGGAGTCCCCCACCAGCAGAATCCAGTAATCATCGGAGGCGTATTTTTTGGCCTCGTTATGGACCTTGGTCACCAGCGGGCAGGTGGCATCGATCTGGTAGAGTCCCCGCTCGGCGGCTTCTTGGCGCAGGATAGGCGGGACTCCGTGGGCGGAGAACACCACTGTTTCCGCGAGCTTGTGGTCTTTTCGCAGCCCGTCCACTTCGGCCAGGTCCTCCACAAAATGGACAGCGTGATCTTTCTCGAGGCGGCTTACCACCACGTCGTTGTGCACAATGGCGTGGTAGACCACCAGATCACCCTCGTTTCGTAGCTCGCGAGCGGCCTTTTCCACCGCCTGAATGGCCATCACCACGCCGGCGCAAAAACCACGCGGCTTGGCCAGATATACCCGCTCAACCACCCCACCATTCTAAGTATCTCCATGGTGAGTTTGACCGAAGGGTCAAACTCACCATGGCCAGAGGGAGCAAGGCCCGCCTGCTGCGAAGCGGGCAGGAACACAGGGCGGCTTTTCAAGCCTTCCGACAAACTTAGACTGGAGATACTCAGGGGCCTGTCACCAGGCTTTGTCAGGGAGCAGACGGCTAAAGCTCTTAGCTGAGAAACACCACCATTTATCCAGGATCTTTGGGTATTTCTTCAATCGGCATGGGCTTGGCGATGAAGTAGCCCTGGGCAAGGTCACAGCCGGCCTGGCGAAGCCACTCGAGCTGCTGGGGGGTTTCCACCCCTTCGGCCAGCAACCGCAAGCCCAGGTCTTTGCCGAGGGACACAACTGCCCGCATCACGCTTTCATCACGGGTGTCTTGCCCGATGCCCGCCACCAAAGCCCGGTCCAGCTTGATGGTATCAAGCTTCAAGTGCTTGATGTATGTGAGCGAGGAGTAGCCCGAGCCAAAGTCGTCGAGGGCCAGGCGAACCCCCAGGTTGTGCAGGGCGCTTACCACCTCGGCGGCCCGCTGCCAGTCTTTCATCAAGGCCGTCTCGGTTATTTCCAACCAGAGCCGGCGCGGCTCGAGGCCACTTTCCTTGAGCGTATCTCGAACCCAGGCGACCAGGTTGGGGTCGAGCAGGCTGCGCGACGAAAGGTTGACGGCAACCTCAAAATCCGAGGCTGCCATATCGTGCACGGCTTGCCGCAGGACATAGCGGTCCAGATCGCCAATCAGGTTGGCCTCCAGGGCCAGGGGAATGAACACGCTCGGGGGGATCATTCCCTTTGTGGGGTGAGGCCATCTTGCCAGGGCCTCGAGGCGGCCCGGCTCGCCGCCATGCAGATCCAGGATGGGTTGGTAATGAAGCTTCAATTTACCCCCGTAGATGGCTTCACGCAGCTCCTGGATAAGCGACAGGCGCTCGTTAGGGTAGGGGTCTAGCTCGAGGCTATAAAACGTGTAAGCCCCGTGCTCGCCCTTGGCCCGGTACATGGCGGTGTCGGCGGCCCGCAACAGGGCCTCTAAGTTGTCCCCATCCCGGGGATACAGCGCCAGCCCCAGGCTGGCCGAGATCCGGACGGTCTCCCCGGCCACCTCGAAGGGCTCCTGCAAGGTCTTGAGTACCCGTTGGGCGGCCTCGGCAGCCCCTGTTTCGCCGGTATCGGCCAGCAAAATGGCGAACTCGTCCCCGCTCATGCGGGCTAGGGTGTCTCCCGCGCGGATGCTGGCCCCCACCCGCAGGGCTACTTGGTGCAAGAGTGCGTCCCCGGCCTCGTGGCCCAGGGTGTCGTTGACTTCCTTAAAGAGATCTAGATCAAAGTAGATGAGGGCAGCCTGTCTGCCGGAGCGCTGGGACTGGGCTAGCAAGGCCTCGGCGCGTTCGTGCAACAGGCGGCGGTTGGGCAGGTTGGTGAGGGGATCGTGGTGGGCCAGGTAGGCGATGTGCGACTGGTAAGCCTTGCGCTCGCTGATATCCCGCATGGTCACGAGGGCGAGCCGCTGCCCTTTCACCAAAACCGGGGCGGCGCTGGTTTCGACGCTAATTTCGCTACCGTCCAGGCAGAGCAGTACCTCCTCGGCCTGGGGAACGGTTTCTCCCGAGAGAACGCGTCGCAAGCGTTCGGCGGTTTGCTCGCGCGATTCCTGGGATATGAAGCGCTCGAGCGGCTGTCCGATAAGCTCTTCTGGCCGGGTGGCTCCGGCGAGCAGCAGTCCAGCGGGGTTGGCGTAAATGATCTTGGCGTCATCGTGCAGGAAGACCCCGTCGGGAAGGGTCTCGGTGGGAGCCCGGTAGCGCTTCTCGCTTTCCAGAAGGGCTTCCTCAGCTTCTTTTTGCCGGGTGATGTCACGTATATTGAATACCAGCCCGGCTACCTCGGGCTCCAACAGCAGGTTTCGTCCCCAGACCTCGACCCAGCGCACCCTCCCTCTGTTGTCGTGGATGCGAAACTGGTAACTCAAGGTGATGCCGGGGCTGGCGGCGAGTTCAGCCAGCGCCTTCTGGGCCGCCTCCTGGTCCTCTGGGTGTACCGCCTCGAGCACGTGGACCGGGCTTTGCTGGTGTCCTTCCTGGTTATAACCCAACACCGACCGTACGTTGGGACTGACGTAGCGGATAAAGCCTTGGGCGTCTAAAACATAGATTATTTCTGAGCTATTGTGCACCAGCGCCCGGAAGCGGGCCTCGCTTGCGCGCAGGGCTTCTTCGGCCTGTTTGCGCTCGCGTATGTCCTGAGAGACAACCAGGCCGAGGGTTTCGCCCCGGCATCACCTTGAGTTACCAGTTTCGCATCCACGACAACAGAGGGAGGGTGCGCTGGGTCGAGGTCTG
>JAMCQK010000215.1 GCA_023382135.1 Deinococcus sp. | reverse complement strand
TCCACCAGGCTTCTGGGCGAGTCGGCCAGGGTGCCTTGGAGCTCGACATCCCGGTTCATGGGGCCGGGGTGGAGCAGAGGCGCGTTTGGCTTGGCCCAGTTCAAGCGTTCCTCGGTGATCTGGTACCCGGCAATGTACTCAGGAATAGAGGGAAGCAGCCCTTTGTCCATACGCTCTTTTTGTAGGCGCAATACCATAACCGCGTCGGCGCCTTGCAGCGCTTGGCGGGGATCGGTGGTGAGCCTTGCTTTGGGCAAAGCTCCAGGCAGAAGGGTGGCGGGACCGGCGCACCAGACTTCTGCACCCAGCATTGGCAGAAGCTCGGCGTTGGAGCGGGCCACGCGGGAATGGAGGATATCACCCACAATCGCAATTTTCTTTCCTTCCAGGCTTCCCAACACCTCAAGCAGGCTGTAGGCATCCAGTAGCGCCTGGGTGGGGTGTGCGCGCCAGCCATCGCCCGCGTTGATGATGGGTTTGCCCAGCCAGCCCGCTGCTTGGTGGCAGACCCCGGCGGCGTCCACGCGGATCACGTAAGCGTCGATGCCCATGGCACCCAGCGTGAGCAGGGTGTCCTTGTAGCTTTCGCCTTTGGCCAGGGAAGAGGTTTGTGCGCTAAAGGAGAGCACGTCGGCGGACATGCGCCTGGCGGCGAGTTCGAACGAGAGCCGGGTGCGGGTGGAGGCTTCAAAGAAAACGGTGGCCAGGGTGAAGCCGCTGAGCGCGGGGACCTTTTTCACCGGCCTCGAGAGCACCTCTTGCATCAACTTGGCTGTCTCGAACAGATCCTCCACCTGTTGCCTGGACCAGGCTTCAAAGTCCAGCAGGTGGCGCGGCTTGGTGGTCTCGGAAGGCTCTATCCCGAGACTTCCCATAGCTCCACACCGTCCTCCCCGTCTACCTCGGCCATTTTGACCTTCACCATCTCGGATTTGGAGGTCGGCAAATTCTTGCCCACAAAATCCGCGCGGATGGGCAGCTCGCGGTGGCCGCGGTCCACTAGCACCGCAAGGTAGATGCGGGCTGGACGCCCAAGGTCTATCAAGGCGTCGAGCGCGGCCCGGGCGGTTCTGCCGGTATAAAGCACATCGTCCACCACCACCAAGCTCTTGCCGTTAAGGTCGAACGGTATGCGGGTTTCGCGCACCTTGGGCTGCAAGCCAATTTCCGACAGGTCGTCGCGGTAAAGCGTGATGTCCAGGATACCTTTTGAAACTTCCGCCCCCTCGAACTGGTGGATGAGCGCCGCCAGCCGTTCGGAAAGGGTTATACCGCGCGTATGGATGCCCACGAGCGCCAGGCCCTCGGTTCCCTTGTTTTTCTCGACAATCTCGTGCGCGATGCGTGAAAGCGCCCGGCGTATTTCGTCGGCTGAAAGGATTTTGGATTTGAGTTTCATGATTCCCCCGGCGTTTGGCACCACCACCCCTGAAAAAAGGGGGCTGTTCTCCCGCAGCAGAAATTGGCTGGCTGCGCCATCCCCGCTGTAAACAGGGAGGCGAAAAAAGCGCGCCCGGAGGACGCGCCTAGCCTGTGAATTTTGGTTGTAGGATGCTTCATTGGTTCCTCCCTTCCCGGCCTCGCGGGGCCGGTTTAAAGGTTCGGATAAGGATACGCCCAGAGTGCCGGGCGCGTCAAGCTGTTTTGAAAATCCGTCTGGTTGCCCAGGCAGTTGAGGGTTTATCCAGACCACTTGCTCCCAAGGGAGAACCAATCAAACGCTTCGCATAGAATCAGGCCATGCGGATTTTGCACACGGCCGACTGGCACCTGGGGAAGCTGCTCAAGGGAGTGGACCGGACGCCGGAGATTGCCGCCGCGCTCGATGACCTTGGCCAGATGGTAGCGAAAGAGAGAATCGAACTGGTGCTGGTGTGCGGCGACTTGTTTGATAAAGCGCAGGTGTCCACCGAGGCACAGGCGGCCGCGTTTGGTTTTTTCAAAAGGCTTTCGGAGCTCAAAGTTCCATCGCTGGTGATAGCCGGCAACCACGACTCAAGGGAAGGCCTCGAGGCCCTGTCCCCACTCCTTTCTTTGGCGAGCGCCACGGTGCGGGGCCAGGTCAGGCTGGCCGGCAAAGGCGGCGAGGTGGAAGTGGCCGGCGTGAAAGCCGCCATGCTTCCTTTTCTTTCCGAGCGGCGCCTGGTGAGCGCCCAGGGGCTTTTGGAAGGCGACTCCACCCGCTGGAAAGGGAGCTACGACGAGGGAATCCGCAGGGTGATCTCGAACCTGACCGAGAGCTTCGAGCCGCGCCAAATCAACCTCATTCTTGGACACCTCACGGTGGACGGTTCAAAGCTTGGCGGCGGCGAGTTCACCTTCTACACCACCAACAGCTACGCGGTTTCTCCTTCCACTTTTCCAGTTACTTCTTCGTACGTTGCGCTGGGGCACATTCACCGCCAGCAGCAGGTATCGGCGGCACCGGCGGCGTGGTATTCCGGCTCGCTGGTACAACTGGATTTTGGCGAAGGGGAGGAGGCGCCACGGGGTGTGATCATCGCCGAGGTATCCGCGGGCGTAGCTCCGGTGGTTACGCCTGTTGATGTGCGCTGGGGCAAACCGCTCAAGACATTTCGAATTAAACTGGACGAGCTGGACCGAAAACTTGAGTCGGTTCGCGAGTTTTCCGGCTATGCCAAGCTTGTTCTAGAAGGAAGGGGAAACCCTGCGTTGCGCGAAAGAATTTTCCGCCAACTGCCCCAGGTGCTCGACGTGGAATTTAGAACCCAAGAACAAGAGACGCTGAGCGGGGAGGTTTTCGACCCGGAAGAACTCGACTGGAGCGAGACCTACTCGCAGTATCACCAGGAAACCACCGGCGCGGCGCCCCAAGAGGGCCTGATGAAGGCCTTCCGGCAGGCGTACGAGGAAACGCTAGTTGAACCCGTTTGAGATTATTTTGCGATGAGACCCCTGCGGCTGCGAGTGGAAGGATTTGGAGCCTACCTCGAGGCCCAAGAGGTGAGCTTTGACGATGTGGAGCTTTTCGCCATCACCGGCCCCACCGGCTCCGGCAAGACCACGCTGTTGGACGCCATCACCTTTGCCCTCTACCGCGAGACCCCGCGCATCGGAGCCAAGGGCTTTGGCGAGCTCAAACACCCCGGCGCGGAGCTTGGGCGCGTGGAGCTTCAGTTTGGCGCGGGCGATGAGCTGTGGCGCGTGGTGCGGGTGCTGGGGCGCGAGAACCAGCACCGGCTGGAACGTTTTGAACAGGGCGTGTGGCGGGTGCACAAATCTTCGGAGAAGGTGCGCGAGCTGGACCTGCAGATTGCCCGTCTGGTGGGGATGGACTACGCCACTTTTACGCGGGCTATTCTGCTCCCGCAAGGACAGTTCGACTCTTTTCTGCGCGGCGCCCCCAAAGACCGGCGTGACACCCTGATTAAGCTATACGGTCTGGAGCGGCTCAAGGAGATGCGGGAGCGGGTGGGGAAGCGCCTGTCCGAGGCGCGCGCCCAGGCGGCGCGGCTTGAGGGGGAGCTTTCAGGCCTCGAGGCCGTGGACGAAGCTGGGATTGCCCAGCTGGGGGATGAAGCCAGGGCGCTCAAAGAACGGGAAGCTGAAATCGAGTCCCAGGTGTCTCGCAAAGAACGCGATCTCAAAACCAAAGAAGAAAAAGCCGCCAAGTTTGCCGAGCACCAAAGCTTGGCGCGGTCAAAGGCGAGGCTGGAATCGGAAGCGGCCGGCATTGCCGGCCTGCGGCAAAAACTCGATCTCGCCGAGCAGGCGGAAAGACTTTACCCGCAAGTAAAAAGCTACCAGGCGGCGGTGCGCGAGCTTGAGGAAAACAAGAAGAAGCACACCGGGGCGCTGGAAGAGGTGGAGCAGTTAAAAAAGGCCGCTCAAGAAGCGCGCAGCCTGTATGACCCGGAAGGCCTAGAAACAACTCGGGCCGAACTAGCCAAGCTTCCGTTGCTGGAAGGCCAGGAAGCCAAGCTCAAGCGGCTGGGCGGCGACCTCTCGCTTTCCCAAGGAAACGTGCTGGTCTATGACGAGGACCGGCTTGAAGCCTTGCGTGAAGCCGAAAGAAAATGGGACGAGCTGGAGCGCGCGGAGAAGAATTATCACACTGCTCACTCTCGGCTCAAAGAGCAGAAGGAGCGGACCGAGAAACGCGGAGACCAGGTCCGACTGCTTACACAAGAAGAGGAAGCCTTGCTGAGCCAAGGAAAGGCCGCCAAGCTTGCACACGAGCAAGCCGAGGAAGCTCTTCAACATGCCGAAAAAGCCGCCGGTATTCTGGCCCACCGGCAAGATCTTAAAGAAGGTGAGATCTGTCCGCTCTGCGAGCAGAAAATTGCCAAGCTTCCCAGCCCAGCGGACCTTCCGGATCTGGACGAGCTGCGGCGGCGAACCACGGAAGCCGAAGTGCTCTTGCGGCAACTGCGAGAAAAGTACCAGGAAAAGAAGGGCCAGAAAAGCGCGCTGTCGGAAACGCTGCCTCAAGAACATAAACGAATAGAAGAATTGACACAAGAACTCGAGCAGTTGGGCATCCAGGTTGAAAGCATCAAAAAGGATCTGGCGGGCTTTGGCGGCCGCGCACAACTTGCTGAAGAGCGCTCCGGCAGGCTTGCAGGGCTTGCCAGGGAAATTTTGAAAGCCACTTCCGGCAAGAGCGTTGCTGGCTGGGCGGGAGAGTTAAAACAGAAAGCCAAAATCCTGGAAGCGGTCGCCCTGC
>JAMCQK010000170.1 GCA_023382135.1 Deinococcus sp. | reverse complement strand
TTGTCATCCCGAACGCAGTGAGGGATCTCGCTTTTACTCCTCCAAACCCATAAACCCAAACAGAGAGATTCCTCGGCTTCGCCTCGGAATGACACAGAGGGCCGCTCGAAATGACAAAGGGCTACGCCTCGGAGTGACAGGATGGAGGCTCGGAATGACAAGTACGGGGCTCTAAATGACAGGTGCGGCTCGAAATGACACGTTGTCGCCCTTTTTTTCAAGGGGGGATTCACCTGTCACCTGAAGGCGGGGGCTTCGGGCTTCCCGGGGCCGGACGGTAAAACAAGTTAACCGTTAGACATTGAACAGCACAATCATCACATCGCCGTCCTGCATCGGATATTCTTTGCCCTCCAGCCGCACCCAGCCTTTTTCCTTGGCCTGGGCCCAGCCGCCCGCTTCCACCAGCTTGCTCCAGTGGATTACTTCCGCGCGAATGAAGCCTTTTTCCAAGTCGGTGTGAATTTCTCCCGCGGCCTGCGGAGCCTTAGCGCCGCGTTGCACCGTCCAGGCGCGGATTTCTTTCTCGCCCGCGGTAAAGAAGGTGATTAACCCCAGCGTGTGGTAGGCCACGCGCACCAGCCGGTCTAGACCAGATTCACTGAGCCCCAGCGCTTTCAGATACTCGGCGGCTTCGTCTTCGGAAAGATCGGCAAGCTCGGCTTCAATTTTGGCCGAGACCACCACTACATCGGCGTTGTCCCTGGCCGCAAAATCCCTCACTTGCCGCACCAGAGGGTTGTTAGCCCCCTCTGGCAGGTCTTCTTCGGCGACGTTGGCCACATAGATAACCGGCTTGGCTGTAAGGAGACCCATTTCCTTGTAGGCCCGCTTCAACACCTCTTCGTTGGAACCGGAAAACGAGCGCGCGGGCTTGCCATCGGAAAGATGGGCCATCAGTGGTTCCAGGGCATCCAGAAGCAGTTTGTCGTCTTTGTTGGTGCGGGCGCTTTTGACCAGCTTGTCCAGCCGCTTTTCCAAAGTACCCAGGTCGGCTAGCGCCAGCTCGGTGTTGATGGTCTCGAGGTCGTCCAGCGGATCCACCGCGCCAGCAACGTGGACTACATTCTCGTCTTGGAAACAACGCACCACGTGGGCAATGGCGGCCACCTCGCGGATGTTGGCCAGAAACTGGTTTCCAAGCCCCTCGCCCTTGTGCGCGCCTTTGACCAGGCCCGCAATATCGACGAACTCCACGTGGGTGGGGACGATAGGCGGAATCCTCTCACCCTTGATAAACAGCTTCCGCAGGGCCTCGAGGCGGTTGTCTTTCAGCGTAACCACACCCACGTTTTTATCGATGGTGGCAAAAGGATAGTTGGCCGCCAGCGCGCCCGCTCTGGTGATCGCGTTGAACAGGGTGGATTTACCTACGTTGGGAAGCCCGACGATGCCTACTCCGAGAGATGCCATACCAAAGGGGCAGTTTACCCTTTACCCACCCGCGTGGCGACTGCCTTGGTCCAGAGCACTAGAGCGGTACACAGGTTGGGTTTGTTTTGGCCTCGAGTTCTTGGCGCCCGCCTATCCGCCAGCGGCAGCCGGCCTGCGCTTTTTGGCGTTCAACGTTTGGCGTTCTACTGGTTCTTCCCTTTCCACTCATCCGCCAAAATGCCCATATGCACCAGATCCACGTAGTGCCCGTTGCTCCAAATATGCTTGCGCAACCGGCCCTCCTCCACAAAACCGCAGCCCCGGTAGGCTTGAATACCGCGCTCATTATTACCGTTCACCGAAAGCCACACTCTGCGCTGGTTCAAAACACGAAAAGCGTAGTCCAGTAGAACCCGCACCGCGTCCCGGCCAAAGCCTTTGTCCCAATACGATTTGTCGCCAATGGTAATACCCAGCTTGCAGCTGCGAGAAACCGGCTCAAACTCGAAAAGCGCGCACTGCCCAATGAACTTTCCGTCTACCTCGATGGCAAACCGGGGCCCGTCGCGCCCGCCCTTGGCCCAATCGGAGTCAAACTCCGCCTGCAGTCTCGGCAGGGCCTGAGGGTAAGGCGGGTCTCCGCCGCCCGAGAGCTCGACCTCGAGGTCGTTGTTGAACTCCCAAAGACGCTCTAAGTCCTCACGCTTTACCGCCCGGAGCAAAACTTTTTCTCCCTTTAGCACGGATTTACTATACGCCAGACCCGCGGGGCCGGTGTCCCGGGTTTTGGATGAGCAGTTCTAAGCTTCTCCAAGGTAAGCCTTGCAGACTTACCCCCGACTGAAAGGAGAACGAGCGCTCCATATTGAATCTGTTACGCTTTTCCTTTTGCAGATTCAATATGGAGCAACTTAAAGCGACGCGGCAAGCGGACGGGCCATAAATGCGCTATAGAGGGGCCTTTCGATAAAGCCCCCGCCCAAAAGCCTTTCGCCCGAGTAGAAAACGGCGGACTGTCCTTTGGCCACCGCAAACTGGGGCTGGCTGAGCCTTAGCCGCATCTGCCCATTCGACATGCTCTCGATCTCCGCGCTCACGGGACGGGTGCGATAACGGACCTGCACCTCGAGCCTTTCCGGGAGATCGGCCGGATCCACCAGCAGGTTAACTTCACGGGCCTCGAGGCCTGCCCACATACAAGCCTCTTTAGGTCCGACTACCACCTCGTTGGTTAGTGGACGTACCTCCACCACGTACCGCTCCAAGTGCGTCTTGAAAAGGCCCAGACCCTTCTTCTGGCCAACCGTGTGGAGCTGTGCGCCGTCGTGTTGCCCAATAACCTCACCCGTTTCCAGGTCAACAATCGGACCGGGGTTAACGGCGATTCTCTCCGCCAAGAAATTCTTGGTATCTCCTTGCACAAAGCAGATATTCTGGCTCTCCGGCTTCTTTGCGGTGGGCAGGCCAAATTTCTCCGCCAGCCTGCGCACCTCGGGCTTTTCCATGTGTCCAACGGGAAAAAGCATATGGGGTATGGCTTCCTTTGGGGTCCCCCAAAGAAAATAGGTCTGGTCCTTTTGCAAATCCCCCCGCAAAAGGGCATTCCCCTCCCGCCGTACGTAGTGGCCCGTGGCCACAAACTCCGCGCCCAGCATCCGCGCCTTGTTTAGCAAAGAGTCGAACTTGACCCGCGTGTTGCACCAGACACACGGGTTGGGGGTCTCGCCCGCCTGATACCCGGCCAAAAACGGGTCGATGATTTTTTGCTGAAACTCTTCTTGGTAGTCGAGCAGGTAGAACGGAACGCGCACAATGTCGGCCACGCGCCGCGCCTCATAAGCGGCATCCGGCGAGCAGCAGGTATCAAAGCAGTCGTCCTTTTTGTTGTCGGGCCAGAAGCGCATCATGGCGCCAATCACTTCGTAGCCCTGTTCTTTGAGCAAAGCGGCGCTCACGGAGGAGTCCACTCCCCCGCTCATGGCAGCTAGCACACGGCCCTTGCTCACAAGCTTTTATTATAGAGGACCATCAAGTGAAACTAAATACTTGAGTGCCATCTCTCGGGGTTGGTGCGTAAACCCGAAACCGGGGCCGGCTCGGGGTCTTCGTGGGCTATAAAGCTATCATGCAACAGCCAGCGTGGCCTTATCTTGGGACTGAAGTGCAGACTTAGTACTCTCAATGGCCACTTCAATCATGTCGTCGGTGGGTTCTTTCACGGTCAGCATCTGGAAGCGGAAACCAAGGGCTTTAAGCAGGTTAGAGATTGGGTCTGAGTGGCTGGCGGAGAAGCGCAGAAGCTCGAAAGCAAGGCCTGCAACCAGCGGCAGCAGGGCTACGCGTCCGAGGAGCCGCCACCAGAGAACATCGGGCCTGGGCAAGAAGCTGTAGACCACAATGCTGGCGATAATCACAAAGGCGATAAAAGTTGTTCCGCAGCGCGGGTGGAAAGCATTCTGGCCGCGGACGTTTTCCACCGTGAGCGGCAGGTCTTTCTCGTAGGCGGCGATGGTCTTGTGCTCGGCGCCGTGGTACATAAAGAAACGTTGAATGTCTTTGAAGCGGCCAATAAACAGCAGGTAGCCTACCAGAATGCTGGCTTTGAACAAGCCCGCCACCAGGTTGTAGAAAACGGGGTGTGTGCTTGCGTTCACCAAGAGTCCGGCGATAACCGCCGGCAGCACAATAAACATCAGCACCCCAACCAGCGCGGAGACCGCCATAGCGCCGTAGAGCGCCCCTTTGGAAGTGGGAGCCTCCTCTTCACCCGCAAGTTCAGCGCTACGGGAAAGCGAACGGTAGGAAACCGAGAGGGCATCAATTAGCGCCACTACTCCGCGCAAGATGGGCAGTCTGGCCCAGGGGTATTTTTTGGACAGGGCTGCTTCCTCGTGGCGCTCGACGTGGATCTGGCCTGTGGGGAGCCTGACGGCAAGCGCCCAGGCATCGGGGGATTTCATCATCACGCCCTCGAGGGCGGCGGAACCACCTAAGGTTTTCACCGCAATATCCTAAAGCCCAGAGATTAGAAGATTGAGGGGACGGACACTTGGTCCGCCCCCCAAACGCGGCGTTTTACTGGCAGGAAGGGCAGACGCCCCGGACCTCGAGGCGGACCTCTTCCACGAACCAGCCGGTCTTAGACTCCACCGTCTTCTTGACCGGGTCGGGGTTGAACTGCGGCAGGTCGGAGGCCAGGATGTCTTCAATGGAGCCACACTGGACACATACCAGGTGGTGGTGTTTTTCGGTGAAGCCATCAAAGTGAGTGTTACCCCGCTGGTCCTTGAGTTCCCACAACAGTCCAGCATCTCGAAGAACCTGCAGGTTCAGGTAGACGGTTGAAAGGCCA
>JAMCQK010000172.1:4027-4746 GCA_023382135.1 Deinococcus sp. | reverse complement strand
CTTCTTGGCCTCAGCTGCGGAGAGCGAGTACAGGTTTTTGTCAGTCGGCGTAGGCGGTGTAAGTTCCCGCTTAATGCCATCCAGACCAGCCAGCATCATGGCAGCAAAAGCCAGGTAAGGGTTGGTAGAGGGGTCAGGTGCGCGGTATTCCACGCGCTTGGCCTTGGGATTGGCGGAGTACATGGGCACGCGGATGACCGCAGAACGGTTACGTGCAGAGATGATAAGGTTCACCGGAGCCTCGTAGCCGGGAACCAAGCGGCGGTAAGAGTTCACCGTGGGGTTGGTAATGCCTGTCAGGGCGGGGCCGTGGGCCAGCAAACCCGCTACGTAGTGCATGGCCAGTTTAGATAGACCCGCGTAGCCTTTGGGATCTGCAAACAGGGGTTTGCCGCCTTTCCAGAGTGACTGGTGGACGTGCATACCGCTGCCGTTGTCCCCAAAAATGGGCTTAGGCATAAAGGTGGCGGTCTTGCCGGCTTTGGCGGCTACACCGCGCACCACATACTTGTATTTGAAAAGCTTGTCGCCCATAGTGGTGAGCGTATCGAAACGCATGTCAATTTCCGCCTGGTCGGAAGCCACCTCGTGGTGCTGGAGCTGAAGAGAGAAGAGGCTTCAGTTGCCCGTTTGCGCCCCTCGCCCCTCGAGTACCAGATGTACTACGATTTGTAAGCGAAGGGACTTGGCACTAACCTGGAGGATTTTACCTCCGGCTT
>JAMCQK010000172.1:0-4017 GCA_023382135.1 Deinococcus sp. | reverse complement strand
TTGTCAACTACACCAACCCTTACCTGGCTTTTGCTGCCATGATGCTGGCTGGTCTGGATGGCATTAAGCGGGAACTTACACCGCCTACGCCGACTGACAAAAACCTGTACTCGCTCTCCGCAGCTGAGGCCAAGAAGATCAAAACTCTACCCAAGAGTTTAGATGAATCGCTGGATGCACTCGAAAAAGACCATGACTTCCTGCTTCAGGGCGGCGTTTTCACCACCGATATTCTGGAAAGCTGGCTGGAGCTGAAGAGAGAAGAGGCTTCAGTTGCCCGTTTGCGCCCCTCGCCCCTCGAGTACCAGATGTACTACGATTTGTAAGCGAAGGGACTTGGCACTAACCTGGAGGATTTTACCTCCGGCTTGCCCTGAGCAGAAGCGGCCATGCGCGAAATTGAGTCGTGGTACCCAAAAGACTTTTTGCTGCGCCAAGGCCAATCCCTTGATGCGGTTGTTGAAAGCTTAAAGAAGGTTCAAGCCGAACTGCAAACACGCCTGTCTGACACCGGTGACGATGCACTGTACAAGCCTATTGCCGAGGGTAAGTGGAGTCTTGCGGAGACTGCCGACCACCTGGTACGCGCAAACAATCTGTTCAGCCTGGCCCTTGAGCGCATAAAAGAGGGGCTCGAGCCGCTGGTAATGCCCCGCGGACGCGTTACCGATGACGGCCGGGCGATTTCGCCCGACGAGGAGGCTCCAATTGCTGGCCGCATGCGAACAGCGCTGAAAGATGACCTCGAGGCCAGTTTCGCCCGTCTGATCAAGGCCGCCCGCCAACTGGAGGAAATAGGCAAACTCGAGCATATCTGTATTCACCAGTCATTCTTCGGTCCCATGACCGGGCTGGAAGCCATGCGTTTGATGGCATGGCATCCACGCCATCATCTACGCCAGATTCCGGTTTAGTACCGGCAGGCTCACCGGCACCTGCTTTGGAGCCTATTTTCCGGTCAGTTTATACACCGTGCCGCTTTTGTGGTCGGCCAGGTACAGCTCGCCTTCGGCATCCTCGCCAAAAGAGCTGATGGAAAAGGTGGTACGGGCAAGCTCAACGATTTCCCACTTGCCGTTTTCGCGCGTTGCTCCCCAGACCCTGCCCGAGCAGTAATCGCCATAAATGTAGGTGCCGGCCAGGCTCGGAACGGCTTTTCCTCGATAGACATATCCACCCGTTACCGAACAGCCCTGGCTGTGGTCGTACTCAGCAACCGGCAGCACCAAACCAGTCTTGTTACAGTTATCGGATAAAAAGCACTCGGATCCTTCCATCAGTTTCCAACCGTAGTTTTCGCCGCCCCTGCTACTTGCAGGCTGGAGGTCAATTTCCTCAATACGACCCTGGCCCACGTCGCCTATCCACAGGTCGCCAGTCTTGCGGTCGAAGCTGAAACGCCATGGGTTGCGCAGGCCATAAGCCCAGATTTCTGGCCTGACGCCAGACTTGCCCACGAACGGGTTGTCCTGCGGGATGCCGTAGGGCGAACCGCTGTCTACGTCGATCCGAAGTATTTTACCAAGCAAAGTATTTTTGTTCTGCGCGTTGTTGTGCGGATCACCGCCAGACCCGCCATCGCCCATGCCGATGTACAAGTAACCGTCCGGCCCAAAGGCAATCATCCCGCCGTTATGATTGGCGTACGGTTGCTGGATGGTCAAGAATATGGTTGCGGAACTGGCATCAGCACGGCCTGAGTCGGCGCTTGCCTGGTAGCGCGCAATAACCGTATTGCCATCTTGGTTGGTGTAGTTGACAAAGAAGTATCCCGTCTTGGCGTATTGCGGATGGAAGGCCAGGCCCAGAAGTCCGCGCTCCCCGCAACAGGAAACTTTCTGGCTCAGATCGAGAAAGGGATCCGGTAGCAACCTGCCTTTCTCCCACACGCGGATTTTTCCTCTCTGCTCAACCACAAAAAGCCTGGACGGGTCTTTGGGGGCATGAGTAAGGAAAACCGGGGCGCTAAGACCATCCGCCACCTTGACAAACTGGATCCGCTGGGCGGAGCCTGTGCTCAAAAGAAGCGCCACAACCACCGCCAAGACTGGTTTCATGTACTGAGTTTAGCGCCCCGGCCGAGTTATAGCCGGGTTAATCTGCCGGTGGTTGCCAGGTGTCAAGAGAAGCCCTTTAGAATGGTGCGGCAGGAGGCCAGAGATGCGAAGAAGAGAGGTTCTCAAAGCCGGATTTTTAGGCGGCATGGTGGCTGCAGGAGTTAGCCGTGCTCAAGAAAAAAGCGTTTTTGAGATGACGTTGATCCACACCAACGACACCCACGCCCATATTGACCCCACCGAGCTCACGCTGGGAGGCAAGAAAGTTCTGGTTGGGGGTGTGGCCAGGAGGGTTGCGCTTTACGACCGCTTCCGCGCCAGCGAAAGGAACCCGCTTTTTCTTCACGCGGGCGATGTTTTTCAGGGCACCTTGTACTTTAGCCAGTACAAGGGACTGGCGGACCGCTACTTTATGCACCGCGAGGGCACCAGGGTCATGGCCTTGGGCAACCACGAGTTCGACCTGGGTCCTGGCCCCTTAGCCGATTTTGTGAACGGAGCGCGCTTTGGCATCCTTTCCGCCAACCTAGACGCTTCCAGAGAGCCCAAGCTAAATGGCAAGATCAAGCCCTATGCCATGGTGCGGGTGGGCGGCGAGACTCTGGGCATTATTGGCCTTACCACTCCGGATACCTCAATTATCGCGAACCCAGGTCCCACGCTCTCGTTCACCGATCCGGTAGCGGCCACGCAGAACTCGGTTAATCAACTGCTTGCACGCGGGGTGAACAAGATCATCGTGCTTTCGCACCTGGGGTACTTGGCCGACATGGAGCTTGCCAGGAAAGTGGTCGGTACTCAAGTCATTGTGGGAGGCCACTCGCACACGCTGCTGGGCCAGTTCCCTTACCCCGAGCTCAAACCCGCGGGCCCGTACCCAACCGTGGTGAAGAATCCCGAAGGCAGGGATGTTCTGGTGGTGCAGTCGTGGGAGTGGGGCAAGGTGGTGGGCAAGCTCAGACTCTCCTTTAACCAGGCGGGCCTGCTCAGCGCCTATAAAGGCGAAGCCATTTTGATGACGCCTGAGATTGCCGAAGACCGGTTCGCCGCCGAGGCGGTTAAGGTCTTTGCTATACCGATTGCCGCGTTGCAAGCCCAGGTGGTGGCGAGCACCAAGGTGGACCTGATTGGCGAGCGTACGGTGGTGCGTAAGCGTGAGAGCAACCTTTCAAACCTGATAGCCGACGGCATGCGCTGGAAGACCCAGAATGCCGGTGTGCAAATTTCTTTCCAGAACGGCGGCGGGGTGCGCGCAACCATACCGGCTGGACCTATCAGCGTGGGAAAAATCTACGAGGTGCTTCCCTTCGCCAACACCCTGGTGGTAGTGGACCTCAAGGGGAGCGAGGTACTTTCCTCGCTGGAAAACGGGGTTTCGCAGTGGGAGCAGGGCTCTGGCCGCTTCCTTTCGGGGGTGGCGGGACTCAGGTACGCCTTCGATCTCTCCAAACCCGTTGGCAGCAGGGTTACATCGGTCGAGGTGGAAACCAAGGGCGGATTCAAACCGCTCGACCCGGCGGCCACTTACCGCACGGTGGTAAATAGCTTTATTGCATCCGGCGGAGACGGGTTTACCGCGCTCCGGGATGCCAAGGGCGCGCGCTACGACACGGGCTTCTCGGACGCGGAGTCCTTTTTGGAGTACGTTCGTTCGCTGGAAACGGTGGAGGGCAGGCTGGACGGGCGCATTGTAATTTTTAACGAGCCCAAAAGCGGGATTGAACAGCCAGCCTATCTGGGTTACGGTGTGCGTGAACTGGTGGGTGCTTGAAGGCGTTGGCGGTGAAGGTCAGGCCTCAACATTTTTTTCCGGATTGGGCTCGGCGGCTCCATCCCCCGTGTCCACTGGTTTATCGGAAGAATGGCCGGGGTTCACTTTGAGTTCAGGGCGGGCGAAAGCGGCGGCATGGTTGGCGGCGAGAGCTGCTTCGCCAAAGCCTAGCGCAATAAGAGGGAGGCG
>JAMCQK010000013.1 GCA_023382135.1 Deinococcus sp. | reverse complement strand
CAGCATCAGGCTTTTGACTCAATGAGAACCGGAGAGACGTTACTAAGTATCTCCAGGGTGAGTTTGACCGAAGGGTCAAACTCACTAGGGCCAGAGGGAGCAAGGAACACAGTGTGGCTTTTCAAGCCTTTCGACAAACTTAGACTGGAGATATTTAAAGCTTTGGTGAAAAAGACCAAGGTGCCAGCGCACGGTTTCATTTGGGAAAATTGGCGCAGGTCTGGTAGTCTTTATTGGATGCTCAGGCTAGCCTGAGGCAACGGAGGAAGCATGCCCATTGAGCGCGTTGAAGTTTTTTTAGATGATGCTGCTGAGCCCCTGCAAGTGCTCAGACAGCCCCCTTTTAAGCTGAAGCTGGACACCCGCACAGTCCCCGACGGCGAGCACGTGTTGCGGGTGGTAACGCACTACCACAGCGGCGGGCAGGATGTGCAGATCAAAACTTTCAAGGTGAGCAACCTGCCGGGCGTGATGGTGCAGGGCCTGGATGATGGCGCCGAGGTGAGGGGAGACCTCGAGATCTCCCTTCGCATAGCCGACAAAGACATCGGCACCGGCCCACAGCGCTTCCCCGGCCTGGGTGCGGCCATCACCACCGCGCTGCTATTGCTGGTCATCTGGGCCTTCTTTGCGGTAAGCAAGGTGCCCAACAAAATCCTGGAAGAAGTTGCGCCCCCCGCCAAAACGGGCGAAACCAAACCCGCCGAAGGAACGGTTGCTGTCTCCGTGGACAAGGCTCTGCTCGAGAAAGGCCAGGCGCTTTTCCAGTCCTGTGCGGGCTGCCACGGCGCGAACGGCGAGGGCGGGTTTGGCCCAGCCTTTGCGGGTAATGCCAACCTGAAGGACACCAAGATAGTGGTCGGCGTGATCACCAAGGGCCGGGGCAACATGCCTCCTCAAAGCCAACTTGACGCCGAAAGCGTGGCCGCCGTAGTCACCTACATCCGAAACTCCTTCGGCAACAACTTTGGCGGCGTGAGCGCCAAAGATGTGGAAGCGGTAAAATAGGGGACTTCATGTACCGAAATGATGCGGTTGTTCCCACCTTTGCACTGATCTTTGCGCTGGCGCTTTTCTACATGGCTTTTTTGGATGGGCAGCACGTGGCCGCGCTCGAAGGCCGCATGCCAGAAGTTCTCACCGTGGGCCAGATTGGCCTGATGGCTTTTGGCATGGTGCTCTCTCTGTACGGCTTCATTGGGCTTCTTTCCAACTGGCTCGAGGGCGCGGAACTAAGGCCCGGCAAACATTACCCCACGCCCAGCAGCTTGCCCATGGTCGCCGGGGCTGTGTTGGCGCTCTTGCTGGTGGCGGTATCTGGTTTCTTTGCCCGGACACTGGCTTTCTCCTCCGTTAATAGCTACAATGTTCCCGCTTTGCAGGGTGGCCTGTTCGCGGCCATGATGCTCCTGATGGCCCTGATGATTGCCATCTACAAAAAATTCTTTATGGAGGAGGAAGTCTTGGCCGAGGACGAGCACTCAGACTTCCCATGGTAGGTGTGCCGAAACTACTTTATTGACGCGGAGACCGTCGCAGGAGAATAAGCATGTCAGACCACGCTAATCACGACCACGACCCCGAGACCCCGGAGGCCCATGCCAGCAGAAGGGCTATTCTGCAGGCGGCTATCGGCGCGGGTGTGGGGGCCACGCTTCTGTCCACGTTGTACATCGGCGCGGGCTTGATCCCCAAAAAAGAAGTTACCCCCGAAACAGAGCCACTGGCCAAAGGTGACATTCTGGTCTACGGTGACGGGCCCAAAAAAGGACAGCCGGTGAACCCCGCCAACCTGGGCCTGGGTGAACAGCAAACGGTTGCTTACCCCATGAACCCCAAGACCAGGGTGGTCAAGGACAAAGAGGCCAACAATACGGTGCTTTTGCTGAAGCTGGACCCAGCATCTCTGGATGCCGAGACAGCCAAAAGCGCCGCCGAAGGCGTGGTGGCCTACTCCGCCGTGTGCAAGCACCTGGGCTGCATCGTGAGCAACTGGGATAAGGCCGCGCAGATACTTGTCTGCCCCTGCCACCAAGGGCGCTACGATCCCAAGCAGTCCGCCAAGGTGGTGGGAGGCCCGCCGCCCAAACCTGTCCCACAGCTGCCCATAAAAATTGAAGGTGGCCAGATACTGGCAGCCGCCGGGTTCTTAGCCAAACCAGGTAAGGAAGTCTGAGCCCTGGGGCCGGAGGAAATATGTATCAATGGCTCGACGAACGATTCGACATCTCCAGGTTGCAAAGGAAGTTTCTGCGCAAAGCCTTTCCGGTGCATCACTCCTTCTTCCTGGGCGAGATTGCCCTGTTCGCTTTTGTGGTCTTGGTGCTCACCGGCATTTTTCTGACCTTCAACTACGAACCCTCGACCCGCGTCATCAGAGCTCCCGACGGGCGCGATCTACAGGCCGCCTACCTGTCTATTCTCTTCATTGACTCGCTGCCCTTTGGCGCGGTGCTCAGGAGCATGCACCACTGGTCGGCGCACATCATGGTTGCGGCGGCGTTTTTGCATTTGCTGCGCATCTTGCTAAGCGGCGCTTACAAGAAGCCGCGCGAGCTCAACTGGCTGATTGGGCTTGGTCTACTGGGACTTTCAATTGTCACGGCTTTTACCGGTTACGCGCTTCCCTACGACAACTACGCGGTTACCGCGACCCGTATTGGCTACGGCATCGCCCAGTCTATTCCCTGGATTGGCAGCGCGGTGGCCTCCATAATGTTTGGCGGCGAGTTTCCTGGCTCGGACCGCGTTATCCCACGCCTCTACTCCATCCACGTGCTCTGGTTACCGTTATTACTGATTGCCACCATCGGGCTCCACTTACTGATCATGATCAAGCAAAAGCACACCCAGCCCAGGTATGCCGAGAAAGTGGCGCCGGGCAAGGTGATGGGCGTCCCCGCCATGCCCCAGCAAGCCGTGATGATGGGCGTGTTGTTTCTGGTTTACTTGGCCATTACCGCATTTGTCGCCGGAGCTTTTCTTGCCCATCCCATAGAGGCCTTTGGGCCGCTCTCGGTCAAGACCCCGGATGTCAAGCCGGACTGGTACTTCCTGTGGATTTACGGCCTGCTCAAGATTATCCCCTCAAGCTGGCAGTTTGAGATTTTCGGCGGCAAGTTCGGGCCCGAGTTCTGGGGCGGCGTGGTGGTGCCTGGCATGCTGGGCGTGGTCGCGGCCTTGTTGCCCTTTGTGGATACCCGCAAGAACAAGTTGCGCTACGTGGAACTGCCTAGCCAGCACCCGCTGCGCACCAGCATTACCGTTGGCCTGTTGATGTTCTTTATCATGGCCACCTTGGCGGGATACAAGGGAGACCCAGGGCTGGACTGGCTCACTACCCCGCTACTCTGGACGCTAATCCTGGTGGTGCCAACGGTGACTACGGCGGTAAGCTATGTGCTGATGAAGTCTTTATACTCTGAACGCAGCGAAGGCGAATCAGCAGCCCCTAGCCCGGGGCCCGGTTACTAGACCGAAGAACCTTGCATCGCCAGCCAGCCTAAAGGCTACAAACTATCTGCCTCCCGAAAGGGAGGCGCTTTCTTTGTCTTTTCGATTTGTAATGAGCGTGAGACCAGGCCCTGCTAGGGCTCCCGGTCTTTTTCTGGACCCTTGAAAAAGTCGAGAATTGAGCGCTGGCTGCGCCTCTTGACGGCTTCCTGCTGTACTTCCTTGGGAAAGGGGCAGTGGCGGCACAGTGAGCCGCAGCAGTAGCCGCGCTTTTGGTGATAGGTCTCGGTGAAGACCATCAGGCCGTTTTCATAGTAGAAGTCTTCGCCTTCTTTCAGCATGGGCTTCCTGAGTAAATTATCCACTGGTTTTACGCGGTTTACCTCAATGCCCTTTCTAGCGGGCCCAAGTCGGTGGTGAGTGGACATGAGATGAGCTTCCACCGATACGTGTAGAAGCTCAGGTTTGCCTCAAGCGCTTTCCGAAGGGGGCGTGATAACTCATCTCGGGGCTCTTCATAGCGTGTGGATCCCCTTTCTAACGGGCTAAACTCTTACTGCGTAAAACCAGAAGCCAGAATCCCGCCCCCTCTGCCGGAACGCAAAGCTACCGGGCTCGTAGGGTAGGCACGGTAGTTCGTCGTCTGGGTATAGGACAGGCCTTGTCCGGGGATCTTGAGGTGAGATAGGAAAAAATCTTGCGGAGCTATGCCATGACCCGGTTTGTGTGGTTTATCGTTTTGGGTTTGCTGCTCACGGCCTGCACACCACCCCCGCCGCTCACCCAGACCTGGGTCCGCCAGTTCGGCACCACGTCTCTGGAGAAGGTCCAGGCCCTGGCCCGCGACACCTTGGGGAACCTCTACGTGGCGGGGACCACCTTGGGAAGCCTGGGTATCCCGTCCATGGTTTTCCTTGGGGCACGGACGGTTTCCTGGCCAACAGACCTTGCCGGGATGTATTTTGTGGCGTTCGCCATCGTCATGCTCAAAAGGCTAGACGGCCTTCTGAACCAAAGTGCCTAACAGTTTCTAAGGGAGCGGGTCCAGACCGTCGGGCTTGCGCAAAAAGCCCGGGGCATCGCCAGCGCGATCGGTGCGGCCGTACTGGAACACTACCTTGCTGGTTTTCCGGTCCAGTACCAGCACCCGGTTCCGCCAGTCGTCGGTGAGCAACACCAGGCCGTTTGGCAGGCCCACGGCCACCGAGGGGTGATTGAGGCGGCCGGCGGGGGTGCGGGGGGCGTAGCGCCACAACACCTTGCCCTCGAGGCTCACCTCCAAAACCGCCCCAGGGTTCTGCCAGTCCACCACCAGTATGGTGCCCCA
>JAMCQK010000005.1:22059-22266 GCA_023382135.1 Deinococcus sp. | reverse complement strand
CGCACCGTCGGGGGCCGGACCGTGCGCTTCGAGATCGAGTTCGTGACCACCGCCGGTGCTGCCGTACGCGAACGCACCCAGCAGTTCTTCGCCGAGAACCTTAAGACTGTAGGCATCGCCGTCAAGATCAACAACGCTCCCAGCTCGGTGGTTTTCTCCGATGAGTTTATTTTGCGCGCCTCAGAAGGCGCCTGGAAGGGATTGGAA
>JAMCQK010000005.1:0-22021 GCA_023382135.1 Deinococcus sp. | reverse complement strand
GAGCCTGGCCGAGGACGGCAGCCTGTTCCAGTACAAGAACCTTAACACCGGGGCCGTGCAGGTACCCACCAAGGAGAACAACTACGCCGGCCAGAACGTCGGCGGCTGGAAGAACGACGAGTTCGACCGCCTCACTTCCGCCGGTGTGATTGAGTTCGACGACGCCAAGCGTAAAGTCCTCTTCGCTCAAGCCCAGGAGATCTGGGCCAAAGAGATCCCTGCCCTGCCGCTATACTTCCGTTCTAACCCCTATGTGGTGCGTAAGGGGCTGACCAACTATGTGGCTGCGGCTTACTCCGGTGGCAACGGCTATCCGGGTTGGAACGCCTGGGAGATTGGCTGGGAGAGCCGGGGCGCCCAGAAGAAGTACGATCAGGCGAAGTACGCCCTCTCCATCAAGTAGCCTGTGGTATCCATCCGTTAGACTGAGGCCCGCGAGCTGGCTCGCGGGCTCCCTTTTTTGTTCGTTTGGGATCTACAATAAATCAGCTATTGGGGAGGTACCGACTCCAGAATGTTTGCCTACACCATGCGTCGTTTGCTTCAGATGGTACCGCTATTGTTCGCGGCTTCGGTGGTGATTTACACCCTGCTGGCTCTGCAGCCGGGCGATCCGCTGGACGAGTTGCGCAGGAATAACCCGCGCATCACGCAGGAGCAGCTCGAGGCGCTCAAGCGCTCTTACGGCCTGGACCAGCCCATTTACGTGCGCTACTTCAAGTGGTTGGGCCGGGCGGTGCGGGGCGACCTAGGCTACTCCCGCGACTACGGAATTCCGGCTGCGGAGTTCATCTTCAAGCAGCGGTTGCCCAACACCCTGCTGCTCTCGGGGGTCGCCCTGCTGTTGGCCCTGCTGGTGGCCATCCCGGTGGGCATCTTCTCGGCGGTGCGCCAGTATTCCACCGCGGACTATGCTATTACCTTCCTATCGTTCATGGGGTTCTCCATGCCCATCTTTTTCCTGGGCATCCTGCTGCTCTACCTCTTTGCAGTGGCCATACCGGAGAACATCTCCGGCTTTCCCCGCCTGCCCACGGGAGGAGTGCCCGATCTGCTCTGGTCTGACGTCAGGTCGGGCAACGCGGGCCTCTTCCAGTTCATCGGCCGGTGGGCCTGGCACCTGATCCTTCCCGTTACCGCGTTGTCGCTCATCCAGATGGCGGCCTGGACCCGCTTCATGCGGGCCAGTCTTCTGGAGGTTATGAATCAGGATTTTGTGCGTACGGCGCGCGCCAAGGGCCTGGATGAGCGGGTGGTGCTGTACAAGCATGCTCTGCGCAACGCGCTCATCCCCATTGTGACCATCGTGGGCCTGGCGGTTCCGGGGATCTTTGGGGGGGCCACCATCACCGAGACCATTTTCTCCTGGCCGGGTATGGGCCGCGCCATCTTCGACGCACTGGTGGCCAAGGATTACAACGTGGCCATGGCCTCGCTGGCCTTCCTGGCACTTCTCACCGCCCTCTTCAACCTGATCGCCGACCTGCTCTATGCGGTGGTGGACCCGCGGATTCGCTATAACTAAGGAGACGATGACGGTATGGCAATCGTAGTTCCTCGTTCTGCTCCAGGGTCCCAGTCCACCTGGGCGCTGGCTTGGCGCAGCTTCAAGAAGCACCGGCTGGCCATGTCGTCGCTGGTGGTGGTGATCCTGCTGGTCCTGATGGCGGTGTTCGCCCCCTTTGTCGCGCCCTACAGCCCCACCGCGCAACCCACTGGGGAAGACTTGGGTTCCTTCTACTTCCAGGGCCCCAGCAAAGAGCACTGGCTGGGCACCGACGACCTGGGCCGCGACGCGCTCTCCCGGATCATCTACGGCGCGCGCATCTCACTGTTGGTGGGCTTCGTAGCCGCCATTTCGAGCGTGCTGTTCGGAACCATCATGGGTACCTTGGCAGGTTACTTCCAGGGCAAGCCCCTGCGCTTCTACCTGGGCCCCTTGAACCGGGAGGCCGAGGGTTGGCAGCCGCTGACCTTTGCGGTGTGGCGGGTAATCTCCTGGGTGTTGTTTTATTGGGCGCTGTACTTCGTAGCCCGGCTGGCCTGGACGCTAGCCGGGGACTCGGTGCGCTCGCTGTTCTCGGGAGCCTGGACGGCGGGTAACGTCTTTGCGGGGCTGGGGTTGCTTCTGGTCTGGGGGTTGTCGGCGGCGGCGGCAGTCTGGGGGGGTTTTGGGAGGCTAAAGCTCGACCTTGACGTGGCCATCAGCCGACTGGTTGACTTCATGTTGACCATCCCTGACCTGCCCCTTTTGCTGGTGCTCTCGGCCTTGCTGCGCGACCCGGGCGTGGCGGTGGGCCGGTGGGCCCAAGCGGTCTTCGGCGATGCTGCCTCGGTGTTTATTATCATCACCATCTTGGTGCTGTTTGGTTGGACCGGTACTGCCCGGCTGGTGCGCGGCGCCATTCTTTCGCTTCGGGAGCAGGATTTCACCACTGCGGCCCAGGCTCTGGGTGCGCGGGAGAGCCGGGTCATGTTCCGCCACCTGGTGCCCAACGCGATGGCTCCCATCATCGTGCAGGCCACGCTGGGCGTTGGTGGAGCCATCCTGACCGAGGCGGCTTTGTCTTTTTTGGGCTTCGGCATCCAGCCCCCGGTGGCTACCTGGGGCAACATGTTGACCAATGCTCAGGAATACATTTTCAGCACACCGTGGCTGGCGCTTGCTCCGGGGTTCATGATCTTTATCACTATTCTTGCGTTCAACTATCTGGGCGACGGGTTGAGGGACGCGCTCGACCCCAGAAGCCGGCTGTAGCGGCCAACGTTCCTGCAGGCCTTCATCCTTCCTGCCCTATCTTTTCTCACCCAACTTGTTTTCTCCTTTACCCTACCCTACTCCTGTTGGTCGGGTTGACTTTGTCAACAGTCAACCGGGAGAGACTTAGTTCTTTGTAAGGTGATTCGCTATATCTTGCGCGATACGGCCTACTGCGCCGGGTTCGCCCATCAACTCCCGGCCGGCCTTTTGGGCATCGTGATAAAGGTTGGGTATGGTCATCAGTTGGTGCACGGCACCAGCGACGGTTGCTGGTTTTGCCGAGGTCAGCGTCAGGGCGTCTTGCAGCAAGCGCTTTTGCGCTTTGGCAAAAGCCGGGGTGTACTGTGGGCCTGGTGTTGGAAAGGAAATGAGTGGGATGCCGTGGCCAGCTGCCTGTTCTGCGGCGGTGCCGCTGGTGGAAAGTGCAAGCTGGGAGTTTTCCAACGCGATCTTGAACGCATGCTGAGCCAGGTATGCCCGGGTTCCATCCAGGTGTTCTATTAGGTGGGTTACACCAGCGGTTTGTCCGGTGGGGGTGAGCTGCCAGCCAGAAAGACCAAGATTAACTACCGGCTCTCTGGCCCATGCGATTACCGGAGTAAGCGGGTAATCGCGCAGTTGTCGCAGGGCCTCGAGCATGACCGGCAAGCTGAAGTATGCGTCTTCCCGTGACCCCGGCAATAGCAGCAGATAGGGAGCTGGTAAATCCAGCGCCGCCGTGCCGCTTGCCGCGTCCATCAAGGGGTTTCCCAGATACCGGGCTTGCGGTACTCCGTGTTCGTTCAGCCACTCTGCGCTTTCCCGGTCGCGTAGGTAAACACCTGCTGCTTTGCGCATCAACAAGCGTTCGGGTAGTACAAAGCGGTTCACGGTTATGCGCGGTAGCTCGTCCAACAGTCCAAGGCCGTTTTGGTAGCGCACCGAGACCAGAGGCTGCACCTGGAAGAGCGGCCTTCCGCCAAAAAGGTTTGCCGCCAAGAGCGCGTAAAGATCTCCCACTACCAGCGTGGCAGCCGCGTTTTTCGCCGCTTGGCGCAGCGCCTTCCACTGCGCGAGGCTCATGGAGAGCCAGCCCGCCTGAAGATCGCGCCAAAACATTTTTGGATTCAGATGCACCATGCCACCCGAGGGCATTTCTCTTCTGGGTCCCAGCACCTGGAAGCCCTGGAGTTCGTAAGCATCGCCTTTCCCCACCAGAGGAAGGGCGCTCACATCAAATCCAAGCGTGGTTAGCTCTCGTCCCAAGACCGCGCCAATGGCGTCTTCCCCGTGGCCGTTGGAGAGAACAACGATTCGCCGAACAGCTAACGCTGAACGCTGGGCGCTGAAGCCCGTGCTCATACTCTGTCCCGCCAGGGGGTGTAACCCGCTTGCACGAAATACAAGCCGTGGGGTGGTGCGGTAGGCCCCGCATGTTGGCGGGTGCCACTTTTGAGAAGCTCGCCTATGCTGTCTGGGTCGCGCTTATCAAGACCGACTTTTACCAGCGTGCCCACCATGCTACGCACCTGGCCGCGCAAAAAACCCGAACCAACGAACTCGAGCCAGAGCTCATCCTTCTTGGAAAGAAGCAGCGCTTGAAAAATCTCTCGCACGGTGGAGCGTTTTTCTCTGACCGCAAAGACCTTGAAGTCGTGAACACCTACTAGGCCTGTGAGCGCGGACTTCATAGCCGTAACATTCAGGTCTTGCGGAACCCACCAGACGCGGTGGCGGTCCAGGGCGCTGGGGGTTTTTCGCTTCAGGATGCGGTAACGGTAATGCCGCCAGCAACAACTATTGCGGGCATGGAAGCTGCTGGCTACTTCCTGGGCCTCGAGTACGCGCAGGTCGGGGTCGAGCAATGTGTTGAGCGCGGCGGGAATTCTTTCGGTGGGAACACTGTCCCTGGTGTCGTAATGGAAAGGCATGGCGAGGGCGTGAACGCCGGCGTCGGTACGGCCCGCCGGCACTACTTTCGGGTGGGCGCCTGGAATCTTGGAAAGGGCGGCCTCGAGGTCTGCCTGGACCGTGCGTTCCCCTTTCTTCTGGGTCTGCAGCCCGGAAAAACCGCTGCCATCGTACTCGACAATCAACTTGATGCGGCGCATAGTCTGGGAGGCCGGCAGTTCCAAAGAGTTAGGCGCGTGAATCCGCCTTTACCCGTTCAGGCGTCCCGCGCCCCACCACCACGGCGCTGGCGCGGACCACCAGCCTAACCCGGTCGCCCACGTAAAAAGGGCAGGTGGGGCTTTCCTGCACCAGGTATTCGCGGCCCAGGAAGCTCACCCTGAGCGTGAGGTCGTGCCCTTTGAACTCGCGCGCCAAAATCTCGGCCTCGGTGCCGGCCTCGAGGCCGATCCCTTCCGGCCTCAAAGAGAGCAGCACCGGCCCATAGGCCTCCTGCGACAGGGCAAGACATCCCAAGGGTGTCTCCACCTGGCGGCCTTTGGCCTCGCCCGCAACCAGATTGGTGCGGCCCAGGAACTGGGCCACGAAGGGCGTTTTGGGGTTGCCATATACTTCTTCGGGCGTCCCCGTCTGCTCGATGCTTCCTGCCCGCATCACGCCGAGCCTGTCGGCGAACGAAAGCGCCTCTTCCTGGTCGTGGGTGACAAGTACAGCGCCAATGCCGCGCGACTTTAGCAAAGCGCGCACCTCGTCGCGGGTGGCCTGCCTTAGTCCAGCATCCAAACTGGAGAAAGGCTCATCCAGCAGCACCAGCTTTGGCCCCGGCGCAATTGCACGCGCCAGCGCTACCCGCTGCTGCTGTCCGCCGGAGAGCTGGTGGGGTTTGCGGTCTTGGAACACGGTAAGGCCCACCAGATTCAAGACCTCGAGGGCTCCCTGGCGTCTTTCGCGGGAGGGCAGCCTCCTGAGTCCAAAGGCCACGTTTTGCCAGACCGAAAGATGCGGAAAGAGCGCGTAGTCCTGGAACACAAAGCCAATGCTGCGCTTTTCTGGTGGCAACCGGCCCATGGGCACACCTTGCACATAAACCTCGCCGGCATCGGGGCGCTCGAAGCCCGCGATCAGCCTTAGAAGCGTGGTCTTCCCACAACCGGAAGGCCCCAGGAGGGCAAACACCTCGCTTTCTGAGATGCTGAAACTAAGGTTGTTCACTACGGCGGGCGCATCCGCCAGGTAACGCTTGGAAAGACCCTGCACCTCCAGCAGGGTCTTTTCAGCAAGCGGTTCACGGGTCATGACTTATCTTGGGCCAGCAGCATGCCCATGAAAAGGCCCGAGAGCAGCACAATTAAGAGAGCAAAAGGAGCGGCCTCGGCGAACATAGCTTCCGAAGTGTATCCCCAGACCCGGGTGGCCAGGGTGTTGTATCCCACTGGCGAGAGTAGAAAGGTTAGCGGCAATTCCTTCAAGCACGACAAGAATACCAGAGCCACCGAAGCCAGCACACCCCGCCTGATGAGCGGAAAGCTGGCCCGAAGGAAAGCCTCGAGAGCACCGCTCCCCAGGCTCCTGGCCGCCTCCTCCAGCTTGGGGGGCGTCTGGTACAAGGCCGCCCGCACTGGCCCAATGGCCTCGGCCAGAAAGTGGAGCGCGTAGGCCAGGACCAACAAGGCTAGTGTTTGGTAGAGCGCGGGGACCCCCCGGAGGCTGAAAAAGATCAGCGCCAGCGCAAACGCCAAGGGCGGCGTGGCAAAACCCAGATAGGCGGTTCGCTCAACCATGCGCGAAAAGGGGCCGGGGTAACGCACCCCCAGGTAGGCCACCGGCAGCGCCAGCAAAGTAGCCAGCAGCGCCGCCGGCAGCGAGGCCCTGGCAGAGTTGTAAAGGCCTTCCAGCAGCGCAAATGAGGAATCAAAAGGAAATTGCCTGGTCCAGAAAAGTATGCTCAGCACCGGACCCACCAGCGAAAGCATCACCACCACCGCCGCAAACAAGTAGGCCCAGGGCCTCCAGGCACCCAAGGGGATTAGGGCTTGCTTGCGGCTCGCGCCTCGCGCCACCCGCGAGAGCGAGAGGCCACGCAGAAACCTTGACTCCAGATACAGCAGACCGACCGTGAACGAAAGCAGCATCAGCGCCAACCAAGCGGCGTAGATCCGGTCAAAAGAAGCGGAGTACTGCAAGTAGACGGCGTAGCTGAAGGTGGGGTAGCGCATCAGGCTGACCACGCCGAAATCCCCCAGAGCATGCAGCCCCACCAGCAGCCAGCCCGCATAGAGCGCCGGGCGTAGCTGCGGGAGCACCACTTTGCCGAAGGCCTCGAGGCCTCCCACGCCCAAGCTCCTGGCGGACTCCTCCAGGCTCGGGTCCAGCCCCAGAAACGCGGTACGCAGATTCAGAAAAAGGTAGGGATAAGTGAATAGGGTAAGCGCGAACAAAGATCCCCAGTAGCCGCTGGGCCTGGGCCAAGCCACCTGAGTCAGGGCCTCCAGCAGTCCTCCCGGCCCGGTGGAGGCCAGCAGCGCATAGGCCCCCACGTATCCGGGTACCACCACCGGCAGGGCAAAAAGTAGCGTAAATAAACGCTTTCCCCTCAGGTTGCTACGGGTGGTAAGCCAGGCCAGCGGCAGCGCCAAGAGCGTGGTGAAGACCACCACCCCCGCAACCAGCCAGAGCGTGTTAAGAAAGAGTTCGAGGTTTTGGGCCCGGAAAAGAATCGAGCCGAGCTGTGCAGGCTCGGCTTGCAGTGCGCGCAAAAGCAAGTAGGCCAGCGGTGCCAGCACCAACGACCCAACGCCCAGGGCCGTGGCCACCAGTGCCGCAGGCGCCTTGCGGTTTGCGATCCGGTAAACCATCTACAGTAACCCTACCTCACGCAGGAGCTTCAGAGTACCCTCTAGGTCGAGCTTTTCAAAGTCTAACTTGGGACTCCTGGCCAGTGCCTCCTCCAGGGGCTTTAGGGTGGGCGGCAGAACGGCACCTTTGATGACCGGGTACTCGAAGACCTCACCGGGGAAAAACTGTTGCGCCTTGGGTGAGAGCAGCCACAGCAAGAAACGGGTAGCCTCGGTTATGTGCTTGCTGGTCTTCAGAATTCCCGCGCCCGTTACCAGCGCCAGGCTTCCCACGTCACCGCTGGCAAAGTAGTGGCTGCCCACCGGGTAGCCCACCTTCACAAACCGGAGCACGTAGTAATGGTTGGTCAGCGCCACGTCGATCTCGCCCGCACGGATAGCCTCGATCATTGACGGGTTCGAGGTGTAAGCTTTGGGTTCCAGCGCCTTCATGGCCAGGAGCCATTCTTTGGTTTTGGCCTCCCCATACATGAGCCGCATAGCGGAGATAAAGTCCTGGAAGCTTGAATAGCTTGGAGTCCAACCGATTCGTCCCTTGAACTGGCTTAGCTTGGGAAGGTCAAGAACCGAGTCCGGAAGGTCGGCGGTCTTTACCTTGTCCAGCCGGTACGCCAGAACCCGGAAACGAACCGACAGTGGCGTCCAGGTACCGCTCGCGGGAACAAAACCTACAGGCTTACTCAAAAGGCTGCTGCCCAGCTTGAGCAGCAGCCCATACTCGGCTGCCTGGCCCAGCGCGCCGGAAGTATTGCCCCAGAAAAGATCGGCGGGGCTCCTTTTGCCCTCTTCTTGAAGCGCGGCCAGAAGCTCCGCGTCGCGCCCGTAGCGTACCTGTACCTTGATGCCGCTTTCGTTTTGAAACGCTTTCACCAACGGTTCTACCAGGGCCTGACTCCTGCCCGAATAGATGGTCAAACTGGATTGTGCGTAAGCAAGCCCCAAGCCAAAAAGAACTAACATGATCCCAAGCCAGACACGCTTCATACCGGTTCCTCCAAAAAAAGGGAAAATTCCCCCTTTTGGAGCGAAGTCTATGGGAACGCCAAGGTAAAGTCAAGTATTCCGGTCGGAATTATATATATTGAGAATGATGGTCAATAAGAACGTCGGAATCTCGCAAACAGCATGCCTTCCAAAGTGTAAACTCACGGGCGTGAAGCGATTTTTTTCGCCCCAGGTGCAAAGATCAATCGGACAGATACTGGCGGTCTCATACCCCTTTTTGGCACTTGCCACCGGGGTGCGCGCCAGCTACCAGCTCTGCTGCAAGCCAGGTGTAACCGACTACCTGCCTCCAACGTTGACCGCGGTAGCGGCGAGCTGCTACCTGCTGGCGACTGTGGGGTTTGTCAAGCGAAAGCCCTGGGCCTGGTGGTTGGCGGTCTCGCTTTTGGTATTCGAGAGCGCGGGTGTGCTTGTGGTGGGAAGCCTAAGCCTGGTTCGTCCAGAACTGATAGGGCGCACAGCCTGGCACGGCTTCGGCGTGGATTACGGCTTTTTCCCGCTCTTTCAACCGCTGCTGGGTCTATTATGGCTTTTCTACCCCGAAAACCGCAGGCAATATTTTCGTTCTGGCTGACCCACCAGAGACGCGTCACCGCGAGAGCACGCTCCACATCCATTTGCTAGGATCGCCGGCACGCTTGATTACCTTTGGCTACACTGCTAGGAAAGGAACGGAATTCTGAGTGTGCTTGGTGTGACAAGGCTCCTCCGCATTCCCGTGGTCCGAAGTGATCACAAACGTTATGCTACTTTCATGCTGCGAAAATCCGCGAACAAACCAGTCAAGCTCCAGAAAGCGCTAAGGAAGGTTTTCCGGTTGCCGGTGTGCCGCCAGGTCTAAGTATCTCCAGTCTAAGTTTGCCGAAAGGCTTGAAGAGCCGCGCTGTGTTCCTTACTCCCTCTGGCCATGGGGAGATACTTAAAGCCCACGCCTCAAGAATGGTTAGTTGGTGTAGAGAAGCAAACTGGGCGAATTTTTACCGGCGGCCCGGGGGTCTGGCCAGAAGGCGGGGCAATGGCCTTGGGGTGGTCGAGTGGAAAGAGTTCTAACCCAGCACTCTTGGAGGCAAAGGCGAAAGCGGAGAGCAGGTTCCTGCGGCTCCCATGCGCTCGTTCCAGATACTCAGTTCGGTAGCCGTTAGCGTGGAGGGCCTCCAGGCCCTCCCCTGTCACCTTCACCTGCAAACTTTCTTTTTTCAGCAGGGCCTGAAGTTTTTTGCCGGGGTGCGGCTCTTGCGGGTAACCCAGCAGCCCCCCGCGTTCTGGCCGGTGAGCAGGCGCTAGCCTGGCCGGTGCCTGACTGCGGCAACCCGTCCACACCAAGCGTGGCGTCCGGTACCCGGTAGGCCAAGCCTGCATCAGAAAATACATTAAAGCTCCAGTCGCGGGTAAGATTCTTAGACGTTGAAAGGTCAAGAGTGTGAAGTGGGCTGTTGGTGGCGTCATTCAGGCCCAGGCCGTCCACAAACAGAAATGCAATCACAAGGCAATTCTCGTCAGTTATGCCGGAAAAGACAAATTACAGATGGAACCACCGGACACTCTGAAGATTGTTCCGCTGTATCGGGTAGAGGCATATCAAGGCTCTTTCACTGGTGTTAGCAGCGCCATGGTATCGAGAAACCGAAAACTAGAACGGCGCGGACATCCGCGCCGTTCTAGGGCTAAAAACTAGAAGCCCCGCACGTTCAGGAACGGCTCGGGGTGCGGATTGCCGGAAGTGTTGGTCCAGCCTGAGGTGCTTTCCGCGTTATTGAGCAGCGCAGTTTTCACCTGGGCGGGTGTGTAGCCAGGGTTGGCCGAGAGCACCACCGCGGCGGCGCCCGCCACGTGCGGGCTGGCCATGGAAGTGCCGCTGATGGTGTTGTAGGCGGTGGTGCTTGTGTTCCAGGTGGAGAGGATGCTCACACCCGGAGCCGCGATGTCCACATCGTGGCCCCAGTTGGACCAGCTAGGCCAGTCGTCGCCCTGCTTGGTGGCAGAGACGGTGATTACCTCGTCGTAGGCGGCGGGGGTGTGCAGCGCGGCGTCTTGGCCGTCGTTGCCTGCGGCAACCACCACGGTGATATTGTTATCGCACACCGCCTTCTGGATAACGTTGTGGAAGCCGTTGCTGGAGCGGGTGGCGGGGCAGTACAGGCCGTCCTGGTCGTCTGAGCCGGTACCGCCAAGGCTCATGTTGATTACCTTGGGCTTGCCGCCGTTGTTGTGGCTGATGACCCAGTTGATGCCCTGGACGATGCCGGAGATGGTACCCGAGCCGGAGCGGGAAAGTACTTTGACCGCCCAGAGATCGGCTTGTGGGGCCATGCCAACTACACCCACGGTGTTGTTGGTGGCGGCGACGGTACCCGCTACGTGGCTGCCGTGGCCGTTGTCGTCGTCGTAAGCGGCGGCGCACTTGCCTTTGCAGGTTACCACCGCATAGCCGCCCTTGAGGTTGCCCAGGTCCTCGTGGCCCACTTTGATGCCAGTGTCCACCACGTAGACTGCTACTCCAGCGCCTTTGGCAGTGGTGGTGTCGGCGCCCACGCGGCTAATGCCCCAGGGGGTGGTCTGAGCCGTTGCATGTACCTCGGCATCGGCGGAGAACGCCACCACCGCCGGATCCTTGGAAATCTGGTCTGCCTTGGCGCGCGCGAGACCACGCAGAATCACCGCGTTCACCGCTTGCAAGCGGTCGGAAGCCTGTACGCTTACGCCGTGGCGGGCCTCGAGGGCTGCCACCTGGGGTCCAAACGAGGCTCCGTCGGCGAGCACCGCAATGTAGGTGCCCTCAACCGTAGCCTGCTGAGTGCTCGCCGAGGTCGGCGCGATACTGACGTTAGAACAAGCGGCTAGAACCAAAACCAGTAAGGCTGCGAGCCAACTTTTTTGCATAGGTCCTCCTGACGAGGTTACACTTGGTAGTTCACATGAAGTATACAATTCCTGTCCCTTTGGTGGTGAGAGGGTACGCTATAAGCCGTGGCTGAGTTTCTTGAAGCCCTAAGGGGGCCTCCGCTGGTGTTGGGCATTGATCCACGGCCTGAACTGCATGGCCCCGGTGCGCTGAAGAAGATATACGGGTACAGCCTCGAGCTGATGGAAGCTCTTGCGGGTAAGCTGGCGGCGGTCAAGTTCCAGACGGCTTTTTTCGAGGCCATGGGCCCGGCTGGCTTCGCATTGATGCACCAGCTTTTTGCCGGCGCCAGGGTGCTCTCGCTGCCGGTAATTATCGACGCCAAGAGGGGAGACGTTGGCTCAACAGCGGAGGCCTATGCCAAGGGCTACCTCGAGGCCTACCCCGGATCAGCCCTGACGGTAAACCCTTATCTCGGCGGCGACGCGCTGGAGCCTTTTTTCAGGTCAGCCGAAAAATCGGGCGGACTGGTCTTTGTTCTGGTGAAAACCAGCAACCCAGGCTCTGGTCTTTTTCAGGATTTTGAATCTGAAGGCAAAAAACTTTACCACCGGGTAGTGGAGCATCTGGCATCCGAAGCCGAGAAGTACCGTGTGGGCCAGTGGAGCCGGGTGGGCGCGGTGGTGGGAGCCACCTATCCAGACTTGGTGCCTCAGATTCGCGCGCTAATGCCACACTCTCCCTTGCTGCTTCCGGGCATCGGCGCTCAAGCTGCAAAGCCCGTTGCTGGACTGGGGTTGTTGAATGCGGCCTCGAGGTCTTTATACTATCCCGGCGGAAAACCTAACGTAGCCGCGGCGGTTGCAGAGGCGGATATCTATTTAAAATCGCTCCAGACCACTAGTTAGGTTATTCCGATATTAACATAATATATGTGTGAATTATGCTAATATCTAATCCATGTCCTCGATTGAAAACATCCGGCCCACCATCACCGGGCGGGGCTCTGCGTTCAACCCCAGCAACCGTTTCGAGAGGATCGAAATCACCGCCGACCCCCTCGACGACTACTTTGAACCCCAAGCAGTAAAGCCCCAGACCTTCTATTACAAAGACCAGTCGCGCTCATTTATCAGCTACAACAACTCTCCGGATATTGGCTTCGATGCCGGCATCAACCCTTACCGCGGCTGCGAGCACGGCTGCATCTACTGCTACGCCAGGCCGTACCACGAGTACCTGGGTTTCTCCGCCGGGCTCGACTTTGAAAGTAAAATTATGGTCAAGCTGGACGCGCCGGAACTCTTGCGCCAAGAACTGTCCGCCAAAAAGTGGCGGCCGCAGGTGTTGGCGCTCAGCGGCGTGACCGATGTCTACCAGCCGGTGGAGCGCAAGCTGAAACTCACCCGGCGCTGCCTGGAGGTGCTCTTGGACTTTCGCAACCCGGTCTCGATAATCACCAAGAACCACCTGATCACCCGCGATACAGACATCCTGAAAGAGCTGGCCCGGTTTGACTGCGTTTCGGTGGCTATCTCACTCACCACTCTAGACCTGGAACTCCGGCGCATCATGGAGCCGCGCACCTCGGCACCCGACCGCCGGCTCGCCGCCATCGAGGCCCTGGCCCAGGCGGGCATTCCGGTAGGCGTGATGACCGCGCCCGTTATTCCCGGCCTCAACGACCAGGAGATCCCGGCCCTGGTCAAAGAAGCAGCGAAAGCAGGTGCCAGATGGGCGGGGTTTACCATTGTGCGCTTGCCTTACGCGGTCAAGGAAATTTTTTCCGACTGGCTGGAGCGCCATTTTCCCGGTAGGAAAAAGAAAGTGCTGGCAAAAATCCGCGCATGCCACCAGGGCAGGCTCAGCGACTCGCGTTTCGGCCAGCGCATGCGGGGCGAGGGCGTTCTGGCCGAACAGATTGCCAAGCTTCACCGGTCGGCGTGTCGCCAGGCGGGGCTGGGTGGGTTCAAGTTCAAGCTTTCCACCGAGCACTTCCGGCTGCCAGGCCGGCTGGTGCAGCCCGGCTTGTTCGAGTAGATAGCTGTTCTAGCGAGAGCAGGCCAAGAGCCTGTCTGCGCCTACATGCTTGTGTCCGCTAGTTAAATACCTCCAGTCCAAGTTTGTAGAAAGGCTTGAAAAGCCGCACCGTGCTCCTTGCTCCCTCTGGCCCTGGTGAGTTTGGCCGAAGGGTCAAACACACCGTGGAGATACTTAGCTAATCGCGGATATGTGGGGGAGAGAAGGAGCCGCCCTTAGAATGGTTTCGATGGACGTACTCGCGCTCTACCGGAAAACCGGCGCGCTGCTGGAAGGACACTTTCTGCTCAGGAGCGGCAGGCACTCGCCCTTGTTCTTGCAGTCCGCCACCCTGCTCCAACACCCCATCTACGCGGAAGTCGTGGGGGAGGCGCTGGCGGATCTTTTTGAAGAAACCAAAGTGGACTTTGTAATCGGCCCCGCCATGGGCGGTGTGGTGCTTTCGTTCGTCACTGCAAGGGCGCTGGGCGTGCGGGCTTTGTTCGCCGAAAAAGACGGGCTGGGCGGCATGCTGGTGCGCGAGGGGCTTAGTGTGAACCCTGGAGAAAAATTCCTGGCGGTGGAGGACGTGGTCACCAGTGGTGGCTCGGTGCAAAAGGCCATCCAGGCGGCGGAGGCCAAAGGCGCTATTTGCGCCGGAGTGGGTGCAATCGTGGATCGGAGCGGGGGCAAAACGGCCTTTAGGGTCCCTTTTCGAGCTGTTGTTTCCCTGGATATCCCAAACTACTTTCCCGAGGACTGCCCGCTGTGCAAGTCCGGGGTTTCGTTGCAAGAGGTGTGAAAATGCCGAATATTGAACGAACGTTAGAAGCTGGACGCGGAAAGATTGTTTTGGTGATCCTGTTGCTGTTGGGGGCCGCGTTTAGCACCGCCTTTGCGCACGGGGAAGCCCTCGAGGTCGCACATGAGGCGGTCCAGAGCTGGCAGGCCGGAAAGTACGCCAGCGATCCCAGCAAAATGTTGGGCAAGACGCTCGAGGAGACCCTGCGCAACATCGTCCGGGCCCAGGCGTTTCTGCCCCCTCCGGAAGGCCTCGAGGTCAACCTGGATAGCCCGCAAGAAACCGAAACCGCGCGTGGGTCCATGGTCAGTTTTCCTGCCAGCACGGGCAGCGTTAGCGGAGAAGTGCGCGTGCTGGTGCGTGCGGGGGAGGCCAAGAGTGTTAGCTGGCTGCCTTCGGGTGGGCTGCTTCCTTGGTGGATAGCCAGCCCCGCGATGTGGATTTTGTTTGGGCTGGTCTCGCTTTTATGGATAGCGGGCATCCGGCGCGCGGGCCTACTGCGTGACTGGTGGCGCGAAGGCTGGGGGTTGGTGCGCGAATACTGGCGCTGGTACTTGGGCTTGAATGTGTTGCTGTACGGGCTTTTTGGCCTGGGCATGGTGACGGCCTACTCCTACCCTGGTATCGCCAAGCTTATGCAGGATCTGATTGCCGAAACCCTAAACCAGATAGGAATTGGCGGCACGGGCCCGCTGAACCCCTGGGAGCTTGCCCTGACTATTTTTTTCTGGAATTTTAGCCGGGGGCTCTTGGGCACCACCGCGCTACCCGGAATGCTGTTCGGTTTCCCCGCGCTCCTGGTCAACCTGCTGCGCAATTTTGTGGTGGGCTTCGCGCTTTCGCCGGCGCTGGTTCCCGGCGGAAACCTGCTGGCTCACCTTCCCACCATCGTGATCGAACTCCAGGGTTACATCTTAGGCACCTTCGGCGCCATGGTTCTGCTCTTCAAGCTGCTGCGTGGAGCCCGCTACCGCGATGGCGTAAAAGCGCTCACTCGAACCGTTTACCTGGGTGCCTTTTTCCTGATGGTGGCCGCGTGGTACGAGGCTTTTGAGATTGTGCTATTAGCCAAGCCCTAGCTTTCGCCAAAAAACCTTGCTATGGCGGATATCACCCAGAACACCAGAGTAGCCGTCTTGGGCGCGGGAGCCTGGGGCACGGCTTTGGCGTTATTGCTTGCAACTGCAGGTGCCGCGGTTACACTTTGGTCGCGCAGGCCTGAGCACGCCCGGCAGGTCCAGACCGATCGCGAAAATCGCGACTATCTCCCTGGTGTAATACTTCCAGAAAACTTAGGGGTCACCTTTCGTCCTGCCGAAGCCGTGCGGAATACAGAGCTTGCGGTGGTGGCCCTGCCCTCCAAGGCCCTGGTTGAAACGCTGGCGGTATTTCCCAAAGCTCCGGCTTATCTTTCCGCCACCAAAGGCCTGCATTTTGTGGAGCATGGTTTGTTGCGCATGAGCCAGGAGATTGCCAAGCTTTCGGGTGTGAAACGGGTCGCGGCAATCTCCGGCCCCAATCACGCGGAGGAAGTGGGGCGCTTTTTGCCAGCGGCCGCGGTGGTGGCGTCGGAAGACGAATCCCTGGCCGTCTGGGTCCAGCAACTTTTCTCTGGGCCTAGTTTCCGGGTGTACAGCAGCTCGGATTTAGCAGGAGTGGAGCTGGGCGGGGCGCTCAAGAATGTGATTGCGCTGGCGGCCGGGATGGTGGACGGGCTCGGCCTGGGGGATAACACCAAGGCTGCGCTGATCACCCGGGGCTTGCGTGAGATTGTGCGCTTTGGCGTGGCGATGGGCGGGCAAGAAGCGACATTTTACGGTTTATCGGGGCTGGGTGACCTGGTGGGTACCGCCACCAGCAAACTTTCACGCAACCGTGAAGCCGGCGAGCGTTTGGTGCGGGGCGCTACCTTGGCGGGCCTCGAGGCCCAGAAGCAGGTAGTCGAAGGGATCTACACCGTGAAGGCTGTGCACCAGTGGGCGGAGGAACAGGGACAAGACCTTCCCATAACCCGCGCTGTATACCAGGTGGTGCACCAAGGTGAAAGCCCGCTCAAGGCTGTATCCAGCTTGATGGAGCGGGAGTCTAAACCGGAGTAGGGTTATTGGGCCAGCAGTTTGTTCCTGGCCAGGAAGCCATGCAACGCCCGATTGAACATTTCCGGGTTTTCCAGATTGGCCATATGGCCAGCCCGGGGGACTAGTTGCAGCTCGGATTGCGGGATGGCTTCTGCCATTGCTTCTGCCACGGCGGGAGGCGTGAGGGTATCTTCTTCGCCAACCAAGACCAGCGTGGGAACACTAATTGAGGGCAACAACAGAGTGGAGTCGGGGCGGGAGGCAAGGGCCTCGAGGCTTCTTGCAACTTTTTCTCCATCGGCTCCCGCAATCATGTTCCTTACCCAGCCGATCAACTCAGGACGCTCTTTGCGTGTTGTCACCCCCAGATGATTTGGAATCAGCGCGTCCGGCAGCCAGGCGGTTCCTTCGCGCCTTATCCTTTCCGCTTGAGAGTAACGAGCAGCTTTCCCCGCCTCGTCATCAGGCGTGGCCCGGGTGTCCGCCAGTACTAGGGCCGCAACCCTAGAAGCCGCCTGCTCCCAAATACGAAAAGAAACATATCCGCCCATCGATAGGCCCACCAAGACTGCCTGCTCCCAACCCAGGCCCTCCACTTCCCCAAGAATTTTCTTGGCTGCCTGGTTTAGCTCCAGGCCAAGATATTCAGGTGCGACCACTGGAAGGCCGGCTAACGCCTCAAACTGAGGCTGCCACATCTCTGGCGAGTAGGGGAAGGCGTGCAATAAGACGACACCGGTCATCTAGGATGTGCCTGCTTCTTTGGCGGCTTCTTCCAGGGTGTTCCAGGCCAAGGTGGCGCACTTCGTACGGGCGTGCAGCTTGGATACCCCGGCAAGCGCCTTCAGGTCGCCTAGCTCGGGCGCGGGCTCGGCTCCGTCCACAACCATCGCCTTGAATTGGCGCGTTAGCTCTAGGGCTTGGTCCAACGTTTTGTTCTTTACCAGTTCCGTCATCATCGAGGCCGAGGCTATGCTGATGGCGCAGCCATGGCCCTGGAAACGAACTTCGGTAATGCGTCCTCCATTCAGTTTCAGCAATAGCTCAAGCTGGTCGCCACAAGAAGGGTTATCACCCTTTATGCTCACGCTGGCATCCGCCAGCGGCCCAAAGTTCTTGGGGGATTTGTAATGGCTGAGGATAGTCTCCCGGTATAGCTCCTCGAGCAGGCTCATAACCAGTCCTTAAAAAATTCGCGCACCTTTTTTAGGGCTTCGATAAATCGGTCAACTTCATCCCGTGTGGTGTACAGGTAAAAACTGGCTCTGGCGGTGGCGGCTAGGCCCAGCTTGCGGTGCAGCGGCTGGGCGCAGTGGTGGCCGGCGCGCACCGCAATGCCGTGTTGGTCCAAAGCGGTAGCTACATCGTGGGCGTGCAGCCCGCCCAGCGTGAAGGCAATTACCCCGCCGCGATCCGGCCCCCTGGGCCCGAAGGTTTTCACCTCGGGCAGTTCTTCGTCCAGCCGGGCCAGGGCGTAGTCCACCAGCGAGCGGTCGTGCTGCCAGATGTTTTGCATTCCAATTCCCATCAGGTATTCCGCCGCCACACCAAGAGCAACAGCTTCGGCAATAGCCGGGGTACCAGCCTCGAACCGTTGGGGCGGTTTGGCGTAACTGGAGCGTTCAAGGTATACCTCGTTGATCATCTCGCCGCCGCCGAGGAATGGCTGCATCTTTTCTAGCATCTCGTAACGGCCCCAGAGCACTCCAGCCCCGGTGGGACCACACATCTTGTGGCCCGAAAGCGCGAAGAAATCAGCCCCTAATCCGGTGACGTCAACCGGCATGTGGGGGGCGCTCTGCGCGCCATCCACAATTACCAGCGCCCCTTTTTCTTTGGCGGCCTTGGCAATCTGGGCCACTGGGTTCACGGTTCCAAGCACGTTGGACATGTGCGTCAGGCTCACTACTCGTACCCGGTCTGTAAGCAAACGATCCAGCGAATCGAGATCTAGCCTGCCATCGCCTCGGACGGGAATGGCCTTAATTTTGGCGCCGGTATGGACTGCTACCAGGTGCCAGGGCACCAGGTTGGCGTGGTGCTCCATCTCGGTGAGCAAAATTTCGTCGCCCGCTTTCAGAACTCTCAGGCCCCAGGCGTAGACCAGCAGATTTAGCGCTTCGGTGGTGTTGCGCACAAAGATAATCTCGCGCTCGTCCGCGCCCAAGAAGCGCGCCATTTTGCGCCGCGCTTCTTCATAGGCCAGCGTGGCTTGGACTGAAAGATCGTAAGCGCCCCGGTGGACATTCGCGTTGATCTCGCGGTAGTAATGCTCCAGCGCTTCAATCACCACTCGCGGCTTTTGGCTGGTGGCGGTGGAATCCAGGTACACCAGCTCCGGCCTTGCCGCAAAAAGCGGAAAGTCGGCCCGGATAAGGTATGCAGAAGTCAAGTGTCCCCCAGTAACAGTCTATGCCTCGTAAGCGCTTTATTTATAACCAGCCGGCCCAGCTGAGCCCTGCCGCCAGAGCCATTGGCCGCCAGCGCACATCTCGGAGCAACCGGAAGATAAGGCCTTGCGACCGCAACAAAAAAGCCTGGCAACCGATTCAACCCGGCCGGCATACAGTTCTAAACCTCGAGCCAGACCTGGCCGTCCTTCAGCTTGGCCCGGTAGGCCTTGACCGGCCTGGGGGCCGGGAGGGTGGCCTTGCCGGTGCGCAGGTTGAACTTGGCTCCGTGGCGGGTGCATTTGATGAACTCGTCCTCCACCGGCCCGTCGGAAAGGGGGTTCTTGTCATGGGTGCAGATGTCGGAGATGGCGAAGACTTCCTCCCCGGCGATCAAGACCAGGATGGGGGTTTTCTCCCCGGCCACCTCGACCACCTTGCGCCCGCCCACGAACTCTTCGGGTCTTGCAACGGGAATCCAGGGCATAAGCGCGACTACAACCGCACCTTCTCTTCGATTACCCGCTCGATGTGCTCGCGCAGGGTCTCGAGGGGGATCCGCGTCAGCACATCCGCCAAGTGAGCCTTGACCAGGATCTGCTGCGCCATCACCCTGGAGATCCCCCGGCTCATCAGATAAAAAAGTTGTACTTCATCCACCGGGCTGGTGGTGGAGCCGTGAGTGCAGCGCACGTCGTTGGCAGCAATCTCCAACTGCGGAATGGAGTCCACCCGCGCCTCGGACGAGAGCAGCAGGTTCTTGTTCGACTGATAGGCGTCGGTCTTCTGAGCGCTTTCCTCTAGCTTGATAAGCCCCGAGTAGACCGTATGCGCCGCGTCCTTTACGGCCCCTTTGTACAGTAGATCGCTCCGGGTGTGGTGGGTGGCGTGGTGCTGCAGGGTGTAGTGGTCCAGGTGTTGGTTACCGTGAGCAAAGTGAAGCCCCAACATCTCGGAATCGGCACCCGGCCCCGCGAGTTCGCTCTGCGTTTCGGCCCGCGCAAGCGTTCCGCCAAATGTCGCGGTTAGATCGTTCAACTTAGCATCACGCTGAAGAACAGCCTTTGTCCGGTGGAAGTGGTGGAAACCTTCGCCCAAAGTCTGGACGTTTGCGTGCCGGAGTTGCGCTCCTTGGGCGAGGATCAGTTCTGTAACCGAGAGGCTGACTGAATCCGCAGCTTTGGCCGCCGGTTTATCTCCTCGGTCAACCGTGTTAGAGGCAGAGAGGTATTCCTCGATATACACAGCTTTGCTGTTTTCCTCACAGACAATTAGTGTCCTTCCGGCGGATAACTGGCCGCCCTCGAGGTAGTTAAACACGCCAATCGAAGTGTCGAACTCGACGCCTTTTGGCACGTACAGGAAAGCACCGTGTGTGAAAAAGGCGGCGTTGTAAGCGGTCAACTTTTCTTTCCAGCCGACGGCTTTGAAGAGGGTAGCCTTAACTTGGTCGGCGTGAGCTTGTATCGCTTCGTGAATGCTGGTGAACACAACTCCTTTCGCCTTCAATGTATCTGGAAGCTCGAGGTAGGCAAGATCAGCACCTACGAACACGGCAAAACCGGAAAGCTTGGATTGCTCGATGCGGACCAAGACTTCCTTCGGCAGCTGCTCACGCATGCGCCTGGTGCCTGTGGGTCGCTCAAGGCTCAATGATTCAAAAGGAACCTGGGAAATATCGGTGTACTTCCAAGCCTCGGTTTTTGAGCTGGGGTAGGGGAGCTTGGTGAAAGCGTCCCAGGCCTCGAGGCGTTTTTCCAGCAGCCATGCGGGCTCATTCAACTTCTTGCTTAGGCCGGTGACCAGATCGCGCGACAAAGTAGATACGAGTTCCATGGTTTTCCTCGACGTTTCGGAGAGCAGTTAATCCCCCCTTCCAACCTCTCCCGCACAGAGGAGAGGAGCGGTGATTAGCCGACCGATCCTTCCATCTCCAGCTCAATCAACCGGTTAAGCTCCACCGCGTACTCGAGCGGGAGCTCCTTGGCAATCGGCTCAATGAAGCCGCGGACAATCAGGGCTGCGGCTTCATCCTCTCTGAGCCCACGGCTTTGCAGGTAGAAAATCTGCTCGTCGTTGAGCTTGGACACTGTGGCCTCGTGGCCCACATGGGCGCTGTCTTCTTGAATCTCGATATACGGGTAGGTGTCGGTGCGGGACTCCTCGTTCAGAAGAAGCGCGTCACACTCCACGTTTACGCGGGCACCCTTGGCACCCTCGTATACCTTTACAAGCCCGCGATAAGAAGCACGGCCCTTGCCCTTGGAGATGGACTTGGAGACAATGGTTCCCGAAGTGTGTGGCGCCACTAAAACCAGCTTGCCGCCGGTGTCCTGGTGCTGGCCGGTATTGGCAAAGGCAATTGACATAATCTCCGATCGCGCCCCTGGTTCGACCAAGTAGCTTGACGGGTACTTCATGGTCAATTTAGAGCCCAGGTTGCCATCCAGCCACTCGTGATAGGCATCTTTGTGTACCACCGCGCGCTGGGTAACCAGGTTGTACATGTTGGTGGACCAGTTTTGAATGGTGGTATAGCGGCTGCGGGCGCCTTCTTTGACCACAATTTCAATTACGCCGGAGTGGAAGGAGTCGGTGGTGTAGCTAGGTGCGGTGCAGCCTTCGATGTAGTGAACCTCCGCCCCTTCGTCCACAATAATGATGGTCCGCTAGATCGGAAATAGGCCTGCAGGGGCAGGTCAACTTTGGCGCCCTTGGGGATATAGACAAAGCTGCCGCCGGACCAGACGGCGCTGTTGAGGGCGGCGAACTTGTTGTCCTCGGGCGGAATGATGGTGCCGAGGTGTTCCCTGAAAAGATCTTGGTGGTGTTTAAGGCCATCCTCAATCGAAACAAAGATAACGCCTTGGCGCTCGAGCTCATCTTTGACGCGGTGGTAGACCATCTCCGAGTCGTACTGCGCGCCCACGCCGGCGAGCACTTTGCGCTCGGCTTCGGGGATACCCAGCCGCTCGTAGGTGTTGCGGATTTCCTCGGGCACTTCTTCCCAGGTGCGGGCGTCGCGCTGTTCGGTCGGCTTTGAGTAAAAGTAAATTTCGTCCAGGTTCAGCCCGGAAAGATTGCCGCCCCAGGTGGGCGTCGGTTTTGAGTTGAAGACCTCAAGCGACCTGAGCCGGAAGTCCAGCATCCACTGGGGCTCCGACTTGTGGTAAGAAATAGCTTCCACCACTCGTTTGCTCAAACCCCTTTCCGACTTGAACACGGGCTTGATGGCATCTACGAACCCGTATTTGTATTCTTCGCCGATGGTAGCTACATTGTTGTCGCTCATGTCCTCTCCATTCGGGCGCAAGGTGTTGCGCTCCTAGATTACCCGGTTGCAGCCAACTCCCTTACCTTTCCCGCTACCTGAACGAAG
>JAMCQK010000087.1 GCA_023382135.1 Deinococcus sp. | reverse complement strand
GTCCGGGCTACGCAGGAAGACCGAAGTGGAGACAGGCGCTGTGGATAACGCTGCCACAGAAAATCCAAGCCCGAGTTTGGCGCCGGGAGGTGGCGCATGAACTGGAATACGCTGATGTTTCTGATTTTTCCTTACGTCGCGGTAGTTTTGGCGGTCGTATTTACCATTTACCGGATGCAAACAAAACCTTTCTCGGTGTCCGCCCTCTCGAGCCAGCTGCTCGAGCGCAGGCTGCTGTTCTTTGGCTCCATTTCATTCCACTGGGGCATCTTGATTATTCTCATAGGCCACCTGCTTGCCTTGTTGGTACCCAAGGGGCTGCTCTTGTGGAACGCGATGCCCTTGCGCCTCTACCTATTGGAGGCCACTGGGCTGGCGCTCGCATTATGGGCTGGCGCGGGCCTATGGATCCTGCTGGTGCGCCGCATCAGCGTGTCCAGAGTGCGAGTAGTGACAACTCCCATGGATACGGTAGTACTTCTTCTGCTGCTGGTATCGGTGATCACTGGCGTCCTCACCGCTACCCAGTTCCGCTTCGGGTCCTACTGGTTTCCAGCGGTCTTCACCCCCTATTTATGGTCTTTGCTTACCTTGCGGCCCAGGCCCGAACTGGTGGCCGATTTGCCCATGGTTGTTCAGCTCCATGTGGCCACCTTCTTCGTGCTGCTGGCCGTCTTTCCGTTTTCCCGGCTGGTCCACCTCATCACGGTCCCCCTGGGTTATCTGTTCCGCCCTTGGCAGATTGTGATCTGGGTGAGACGGCCTAAGGGCCAGAGAGCCCCCTCGTCATCCACGGCGTCCACGCCTCCCCACCTTGTTTCCCAACGCCGGATCGGTGACTAAAAGGAGTCTTCCTATGGTTCATACCGGCCAGCCCGAAACCCAACCAGGCAGACCGCTCCTTGCGGTTTTATCTCTCTCCACCCTCGGCTTCACCCTGATGTTTGCCGTGTGGCTGATGTTCGGGGTGCTGGGTATCCCCATCCGCAAGGAGTTCGGCCTTACCGACGTGCAGCTTTCCTGGCTCAGTGCGGTTGCAATCCTCAACGGCTCTATCTGGCGGCTGCTGACCGGCATCCTCACCGACCGCTACGGCGGGCGGACTGTATTCACGCTGATGCTCCTGTTCACCGCTTTTCCCGCCTACCTGGTAAGCCAGGCCGGAAGCTACCGGGAACTGCTGTTGTACGCCTTTCTGGTAGGCTTTGCCGGCAACAGTTTTTCGGTGGGTATTGCCTGGAACTCGGCCTGGTTCCCGCGTGGGCAGCAAGGTTTTGCCCTGGGGGTCTTTGGTGCGGGCAACGTGGGCGCCTCGGTGACCAAGTTTATTGGCCCGGCCATCATCGCCTCAGTTCCTGTCGCGGGCTACTTTGGTGGCCTGGTCCCAGGAGGCTGGCGGTTTGTTCCTTTCCTCTACGCGGTGCTGCTGGTGTTGATGGGCCTCGCGATGTGGTTCTTTGCCCCCAGGGCCGACAAGAAGCCCGGCCAGGGCCGGCCGTTTCTGGAGATGCTCAAACCCCTGCGTTACCTGCGGGTCTGGCGCTTCAGCCTTTACTACATTGTGGTCTTCGGGGCTTATGTGGCGCTGGCCGCTTGGCTGCCCAAGTACTACGTGGACGTTTTTGGCCTGCCCCTGTATCAAGCTGCGCTCTTGACCGCCCTGTTCATTTTCCCTGCGAGCCTCTTGCGCCCTGTGGGAGGCTACCTTTCTGACCGCTTTGGTGCCCGGCGGGTGATGTACTGGACCTTCGGCGGCATGCTCCTTTCCACGCTGATCCTCTCGATGCCCAACGGACACATTGTGCTGTACCTCCCCACCAAGTACGAGGCAGACGGAATGCGCGAGGTAATGCGGTACACCATGACCGTCTGGCCGTTCACCGCTTTAGTCTTCCTGGTAGGAATCAGCATGGGAGTGGGCAAGGCCGCGGTCTACAAGCACATTCCTGAATATTTCCCCAAGGACGTGGGTGCGGTGGGCGGCATGGTTGGGCTCCTAGGTGCTCTGGGAGGTTTTTTTCTGCCTCCGATGTTTGCCTATACCCAGGCCTGGACAGGCCTACCTCAGACCACCTTTTTAATCCTCTTCCTGCTCACGCTGGCTAGCGCGATCTGGATGCACCTTACCGTGCTTTCCCTGTTGCAAAAAGCCGCACCGCAGCTCGAGCACAAGTTTGAGTATCAAGCGGAACGCTAACCCCAAGTTGAACCTAGCGCCCGTTAATTCCCGCCTGGTTTGAGGGCGCAACCGTTCGGCCTGGGCAGCCCACCCGGCAAGGAGGCACCAAATGGCAATGAAAACAGCACGCAACGGCACCTGGCTCGAGCGCTGGAACCCCGAGGAAGCAGGGTGGAACTCCGCGCTGGCCTGGCGCACACTCTGGATAACCACCTTCAACCTGATGCTGGCCTTTATCACCTGGTTCGTGGTGAGCGCTCTGGTGGTGCGGCTGCCCAACGTGGGCTTCCATCTTTCCACCAGCCAACTCTTCTGGCTCACCGCCATGCCAGGCTTGGCTGCGGGGACCCTGCGCATTTTGCACACCTTTCTGATTCCTATATATGGCTCACGCCACGTCATCACCTTCTCTACGCTTTCCTTGCTGATACCACTCATCGGCTGGGGGTTTATCGCGCAGAATGTCGCCACGCCCTTCTGGCTTTTGATGCTTTTGGCCTTTTTGGCCGGGCTTGGTGGGGGCAACTTTTCTTCTTTCATGCCCAGCACCAGCCTGTTCTTTCCTAAGCGGATGCAGGGTACTGCGCTGGGGCTGCAAGCGGGCATCGGCAACTTCGGCGTCAGCGTGGTGCAGTTCATTACCCCCTGGATCATCGGCTTTGCGCTCGCAGGCAGTCTTTTGGGCAATGCCGAGACCTTTACCAAGGGAGCGGTGAGCAAACCTATCTGGCTACAGAACGCCACCCTGATCTGGGTACCCTTCGTCTTGGTGGGGGCTTTTCTGGCCTGGAACTACCTAAAGAGCGTGCCGGTGCGGGCCAACTTCCGCGAGCAACTGGATATCTTTCGCGAGAAACACACCTGGATCATGACTTCGCTCTACATCATGACCTTCGGCTCTTTCTCCGGCTTCTCGGCTATCTTCCCGTTGTTGATCCGCGAGGTTTATGGCAAGTTTGAGGGCGCCCCCGACCCGCTCAAGTACGCCTTCTTCGGACCCTTGGTGGGTTCGGCCGCGCGGGTGCTGGCAGGGCCCGTCTCCGACCGCTTCGGTGGGGCCAGGGTTACCCAGGTGAGCGGCATTGGCCTTTTGATCAGCGCCTTTTTGGTGACCCTGTATACGCGGCCCGCCGGCCTCGAGGCCTTCCCTTACTTTGTGACAGCCATGCTCTTGGCCTTCTTCTTCTCCGGCGTGGGCAATGCCAGCACCTTTAAGCAGATGCCCATGATCTTTTCCCCCGCGCCAGGCCAGCGGCGTGATCGGCTGGACGGCAGCGATCGCCGCCTACGGCCCCTTCATCTTCTCCACCTTGGCCGGCGCAGTAATTGCCCGCTCCGGTTCTCCCACCAGTTTTTTTTACGCTTTAATGGCTTTCTACCTGCTAAATATCGCGCTCAACTGGTACTTCTATGCCCGTAGGGGAGCGGAGAAGCCGTGCTAAACGCTTGAGCTAGAAATATCCATATATAAAGCCGGCATTGTTATGAGTGAGTCAGCGCCCGAGTTCCCCGCCACCCTTGGCTTGGCAGAGGTTTCGGCAACCCGTAGGATTAGAGCGTCCGCCGGGGTGGCGGAACGGTAGACGCTACGGACTTAAAATCCGTTGGGGGAAACCCCGTGTGGGTTCGAGTCCCATCCCCGGCACCAGAGGCCCAGGAGCTTTCCTGGGCTTAGTGTTTGGGTATCACGCGCCCCTTAATTTCCTGATAAACTTCTCCAAGGAGGAAGCCATGCGAAATTCGCTGTGGTTAGTGGCGGTTCTGGCATTCAGTTCTTTCGGTTTCTCCTTGGCTCAGAACACCAGGCAGGACACGGTATACAGCTCTATCAGCGTCAACCAGATGGAGGGCATCCTCAAGGCGGCGGGGTACACGTATGCCCGCAAAAAATACGACAACGGCGGCTTGTATTTTCAGATCACCATAGGCAAGTTCGACAAGGTCTTCCTGGACTTTTACCACTGCCAGGATAGCTACTGCACCGACGTCGGTATTAGTGCTGGATTCACTATGAAGGATCCGCCTACAATCGATGTCGTCAACAAGTACAACTACGACTACCGCTTCAGCAAGGGCTATCTGGACGACATGGGAGCTGCCTGGGTTGACATGGACCTTGACCTTCAAGGTGGCGTGACCCAGGCGGCGATACGAGCGTGGCTTGCCCGGTTCGAGGCCGCGCTCAAGGACTTTACCAAGGTGATTGGGTTCGAATAATTCGCGCCTGTGGTTTGACTCAGGCCCCGCGCTTCTCTAAGATGTTCGTTGGGTGGCCTCGAGGCCTCTTGTGCCCAGGGCGGTGTAGCTCAGCTGGTTAGAGCACACGACTCATAATCGTGGTGTCGGCGGTTCAAGTCCGCCCACCGCCACCAGAAAAACCGGAGGCCAGGGCCTCCGGTAGTTTGTTGTTGCTATTAAAGTTTTCGTCCAAAGCCAGCTGGTATCAGTAGGTGGAGGGAAGTCCGCTCCAGGCGCTCCAACTTAGCTTCCAAAGCTTACCGCTTCTCAAGGCGAGACTATGGCGGGTTATCTCCCAGGCGCTCTCTTACAAAAGCTGGTAAGACCCGGAGCCGCGCGTGAAAAATCGAAGTGGGTTTTCCACACAAGTATGCGC
>JAMCQK010000150.1 GCA_023382135.1 Deinococcus sp. | reverse complement strand
TTTTGCCGCTGCCGCTATGCCCGACGAGGGCTATGGTACGAACCATGACAGCCTCCCTTGACTGGATTATATGGCCAACTTATTTACGCCGCGACTTGAAGCTTATTTTCGAAGCTTCGAGAAAGCGGCCGCCCTGGAGTGCAGGGATACCGCAAAGTTTCGGATGCTCAGCTCCTCGTTTGGCTGGGCGTAAACTCCCAGCGCGCCGGTTTTTCTATTCTAGGTAAAAAAGCAGGCTGCGTCATAAAGCAATTCTCGGACCAGGCGCTCGCAAACCAGCTCGTACTTTTTTGCGTACGAAAGCTGCTGGAAAGCGCTATCGACTTCGAAAGGACTCAGATCAACCCGCTTGGTTGGCCTGAGCGATTTTTCGTGTTCTTCCAGCATGAAAAGATAGCCAAGCCAGGGTCTTTGAGAGGGCTTGAAAGTACCCTTCTTATATGCGGTCCAGAAGTCGCTGGCGTTGCCGAGAGCCTCTTCAACGCGGTTATTGAAGTTATTGCCAAAGCTTCCCACCTGAGATTTGACTTCGACTACCGCAACCAGATTCGAACCCGAGGTTACTACCAGGTCCCATTCTTTGGTGGGGCGAAAGAAACCCGGAAGAGTGCGCGCTGTTTTTTCGGCGGCGTGGATAGTTGGGCCGGGCAGTCCGGCGTCTTGCACGATGGCGGCAATGAGGCTGACAAAGCCGTCGGCATGCTTTCCACCAGTCACAGCGGCTCTGTTTCCAGCGTCCTTGCGGCCCGTGCTGGCTCCTTGGCGCTTTTTCTGGCTAAGACGCGTTTTCCAGAAATGTTTTACCGCTTTGCCAAGCTCGGTTTCGACGTCAATCAATTGGCATCCCCCTTGTTTCTATTTGTGGAGTCGCAAAGTCCTGTTTCCGAAAAGCTTTGGTGAATTTCTTTCAAGGCGGCCGGCGGCCATTTCAAAATAGTTGGGGTCGATCTCAACGCCAATGCTGTTGCGCCCCCATTTGGCAGCAGCCACATTAGTGGTCCCTGTTCCCATAAAAGGATCAAGTACGGTATCGCCGACAAAACTAAACATTCGGACTAATCGTTCGGCCAACTCAAGAGGGTAAGGGGCTGGGTGGGTCTTGGTTGAAGCCCCCGTGAGCCCGGTCCAGATCTGCTGAAACCACACCTTGTGCCGGTCGGCTGGGATTACGCTAAGGATCCTGGTAGCCAGAGACGGACTCCGGTAGCCGCCCGGTTTGCGTTCCATCAAGATGAACTCAATATCATTTTTGATAACCGAGTTAGGCTCGTAAGGTTTTCCTAGAAAACCACCACCGTTACCACTAGCTTCGTATGCCGCGTTGGCTATTTTGTGCCAAATAATCGGTGCAAGGTTGCTGAAGCCTATTTTACGGGAATGCTCCTGGATTGAGGCGTGCAAGGGTACGACAACGTGTTCTCCTTTATTTTTCCTGCGCGACAAACATACGTCTCCGACGACACAGATTAGCCGGCCGCCAGGAACCAGCGCGTCATAGCAGGCCTGCCATACCTTGTCCAACTCGGATAAGAACTCTTCGTAGTCCTCGATATAGCCCATCTGCCCCTCAACCTGGTTGTAATCCTTTAGCGTCCAGTATGGCGGCGAGGTGACAACAAGATGGACTGAATTAGGCGCGAGAAAGTTGATAGTGCGGGAATCGTGGAGGTATAGGTCGTGATGAGTTGGAATCTAGGGTAGTTGGTCCTCGATGGCTGCTGTTAGCCGGGGGTCTTTGGCTATACGCGGTAAATCCGTCTGGTGATCAATGACTTCGCCAATTTGCGGCGGAAGCCACTCCGATAAATCGGAGATCAGTTCTTCTCGGATGGCGAAGTTGGTCATAGGATAAGCGTCCAGTTCTGTGGCCAAGATCGAAGGTTCATCCTAAGGTCTATTTTCTGATATTACTTGCTGTAAACTGAACCTCAAAGCTCAATGTTTGGATTTGCGGGTGAGTAAATTGCCCGGCTTTTGGCAAGGATGAAGGCTCTGCTCCTGACGCTAGGTCCGGTAAACTTCGGGTATGTTGTTTGTTTCAAAGGCAGGCCTCGAGGCCACCCTCTCCCACCTCCAGTCCGCCTTCCCACACGAAGGAGTTGGGCTCTGGCTAGGCAAGGCGGGAAGGGTAGAGCGGGTGCTTCCGCTTCCCAACGTACATCCCTCTCCCTTGGTGGGCTACGACGCTGAACCCAGGGCACTGGTTGAAGCTTTACGCCAGGCAGAAGACTCAGGGCTAGACCTGCTCGCTATTTACCACTCGCACCCAATGGGAGGAGTGCTCCCCAGCGATACCGACCGTGCCAAAGCCTATTGGCGCGTGCCCTATGTAATTGTCGGCCTGCCCGAGCGGGAAGTGCGGGCGTACCGGCTGCCCGAGGGCACCGAGGTGGCTGTACATGTGGAGTGATTGTCATGATTTCGGTCTCCTTTTCTGTCATTCTGAGGGAGTGGGGCGGCCGAATACGCTCTCGTTTGCTGATCGAGAGAGAAGTCCCGGGCTTTGCTCAGGATGGTACTTTCAACTATGTGGACCACTGAGGAACTAGACCGCTACGCGCGCCACATCATCCTGCCGGGCGTGGGAGGACGGGGCCAGGCCAAACTAAAAAACAGCTCGGTCTTGGTGGTGGGTGCGGGGGGGCTTGGCGCGCCGATTCTCCTTTACTTGGCGGCTGCGGGCGTGGGCCGCATCGGGATTGTCGAGATGGACAAGGTGGATCTCTCCAATCTGCAGCGGCAGGTCTTGTACGCGTCGGATGAGGTCGGACTATCAAAGGCCCAGGCGGCGAAGGCCAGGCTGCTAAACCTGAACCCGCACATCACGGTGGATCTCTATCCGGAGAAGTTGACCTCGGAGAACGGCCTCGAGGTCCTTGCTCCTTACGACCTGGTGCTCGACGGCTCGGACAACTTTCCCACCCGCTACTTGGTGAACGATGCCTGCGTAATTCTGGGAAAACCGCTGGTGTACGGCGCTATCCATCAGTTCGATGGCCAGGTGGCGGTGTTTCACCATCAGGGGGGGCCTTGCTACCGCTGCTTGTATCCCAAACCGCCAGCGCCGGGAACGGTGCCGAACTGCGCCGAGGCGGGGGTCTTCGGGGTGTTGCCGGGTGTGGTGGGCAGCCTAATGGCCACCGAGGCGCTCAAGGTGCTGCTGGGACTGGGTGAAAGCCTTTCTGGTAGGCTGCTGCTCTATGACGGGCTGTATGGCGAGTTCAGAGGCCTCGAGGCCAAGCGCGATCCAGCCTGTCCGGTCTGCGGTGACGCGCCACGGATCACGGCCCTTCAGGACTACGAAGCCTTCTGCGGCATTTCGAGCTAGCCGTTTTCCAACGGTAAGGAAAGGCCCCGCGCAAGACCGCCGTAGAGGGTCATTTGTATCCTGTACTGAAAAACGGGAAGTGCTACAATGCCCCACGTTGTCAGGAGCGCTTGAAAGCGCATTTTTGGAGGAATATGAGCACCCAGACCATCGCCCGAGGACTAGAAGGGGTCGTCTTCACCGAAAGCCGTATGTGTTTTATTGACGGCCAGGCCGGGAAACTTTACTACGGTGGGTATCCCATCCAAGAGTTGGCCGAAAAAAGCAACTTTGAAGAAGTGTCGTTCTTGCTTCTGCACGGCAGGCTCCCGAACAAATCCGAGCTGAGCCAGTTTGCCGAGAAGCTGGCCAGCTTGCGTGCGTTGCCGGAGTCTTTGCAGGCGCAGATAAAGCAGATTCCCAAGAGCGCCCACCCCATGTCCGCCTTGCGCACGGCGGTGTCGGAACTGGGGATGATCGACCCGGCCGAAGAAGATGTTTCTAAAGAAGGTCTCTATCAGAAAAGCCTTTCGCTGATCGCCAAGTTTGCCACCATAGTGGCGGCCAACAAGCGTATCCGCGAGGGTAAAGAGCCGCTTGCCCCCAAGCCCGAGCTTTCGCACGCGGCCAATTTCTTGTACATGTCCTCGGGCGAACTGCCCACTCCCGAGCAAGCCAAACTGATGGATGTGGCGCTCATTTTGCAAGCCGAACACGGGTTCAACGCCTCAACCTTTACTGCTATCGCCACCTACTCCACCCAATCCGACCTCTATTCCACCATCACAGCGGCAGTAGGCGCCCTTAAAGGTCCGCGCCACGGCGGGGCCAACGAAGCAGTCATGAAGATGATTGGCGAGATCGGTACGGTGGAAAACGCCAAGCCCTGGGTTGCCCAGAAGCTTGCCAATCACGAGCGCATCATGGGTATGGGCCACAGGGTATATCACGCCTATGATCCCCGGGCTGGCGTTTTGGAGAAATACGCGCACATTGCTGCAGAGACCCATGGCAAGAGCCGCGAATACCAGATCCTCAAGATTGTGGAGGAAGAAGCCGGCAAGGTGCTCTCCGCCAGGGGGATCTACCCCAATGTGGACTTCTACTCGGGCGTGGTCTACTCGGACCTGGGATACAGCCTCGAGCACTTCACACCCATATTTGCGGTAGCGCGCATCTCTGGCTGGACCGGCCACGTGCTGGAGTACACCGAGCTGGATAACCGCCTGCTGCGTCCGGACGCGCACTACACAGGGTTACTGGACGCCAAGTACCTGCCGGTAGAAAACCGGTAGACCTGCTGGGATGCGGTGTGCTGGGAAGCGTGCTTCTCGTGGTGTCACGCTGTGATGCTTTGGCGCGAACCGGGACCCTGCTTGAACAGGGAGCGGTAGGCCTCGAGGGCCTCTTCTCCGCTGGCAAAACGATCCAAGGGGCCCTTTGCCAGCAAGCGTCCCAGGTATTCTTTCAAGCCGGAGAACCTGGTA
>JAMCQK010000071.1 GCA_023382135.1 Deinococcus sp. | reverse complement strand
GTGTAGTCGGAAACCCGCGCCGCCTGCTGCATGTTGTGGGTCACGATGGCAATGGTGACCTGCTCTTTGAGGCTCGCCAGCAGGTCCTCAATGGCCTGGGTGGAAATGGGGTCCAAGGAGGCCGTGGGCTCGTCCATCAACAGCACCTCCGGCTCCACTGCCAGCGCCCGGGCGATGGTCAGGCGCTGCTGCTGCCCGCCCGAGAGGCCCGCCGCCGGGGCGCGCAGCCGGTCTTTAACCTCGTCCCATAGCGCGGCCTGTTGGAGCGCGTGCTCAACAGCCTCATCCAACACGCTCTTGCTGCGGATACCCACCAGCCTGAGCCCGGCAGCCACGTTGTCGTAAATCGAGAGGGTGGGAAAGGCGGTGGGCTTCTGAAACACCATGCCGATACGCCGGCGCACCGTGATCGGGTCCACCCCCCTGGCGTAGATGTCGGCCCCATCGAGCAGGACCCTCCCTTCTACGCGGGCAATGGGGGTCAGGTCGTGCATGCGGTTCAGGGCGCGCAAAAAGGTGGTCTTCCCACAGCCCGAGGGGCCGATAAAGGCGGTGACCCGGTTGGCGTAGAGGGGCAGGCTCACATTTCCTACCCCCAGGCGTCTGCCGTAGTAGACGCTCAGGCCTATGGTCTCGAGGCGCACCGTCTCCTGGGGGCTGGTACTGGTTTCTCCCGGGTTCGCGCCTGGCTTAGGCAGGTTGACCTTTTCCATTGCTCCTCCGCCAACACCTTAGTGCTAGTGTTGCTTCTTCCCAGCCCAGATTGGGGTGGCTCATAACCTTCTGCGGGTGGCCCAGCGGGCCAGTAGGCTGGTCAGCACGATCATGGCAAACAGCACCAGGCCGGCTGCCCAGGCCTGGCGGTGCCAGTCCTCGTAGGGGCTGATAGCAAACTGGAACAGCCGCAGGGGCAGGGTGTCGATAGGTTTGAGCAGGTTGGTCTCCAGGAAGGGGCTGCCAAAGCTGGTGAAGAGCAGCGGCGCTGCCTCGCCGGCCGCCCGGGCGAAAGCCAGGAGCACCCCGGTCACGATACCCGCCCGGGCCACCGGCAGCACCAACGCCAGGATCACCTGCCAGCGGGGCAGCCCCAAAGCCAGTCCGGCCTCACGGATCTCCCTGGGCACCAAAGAGAGCACCCCCTCGGTAGCGCGGGTGATGATGGGCACCATGATAAAGCCCAGCGCCACCCCGCCGGAAAGCCCCGAGAAACCGCCCATCGGCTTGACGATGAGCACAAAGGCCACCAGGCCCTTGAGGATCGCCGGCATGCCGTTCAGGGTATCGGCCATCAGGCGTACGGGCACGTTCAGCGGATGGTCTGGGTACTCGGACAGCAGCACGCCCGCGGCAATTCCGAAAGGTAGGGCGATCAGCACGCCCACCCCGTCTACCAATAACGTGCCCACGATGGCCTGGCGCAGGCCGCCACCGGTCTCCCCTGGTGGCTTCATGTCGCGCACGAAGAAGTCCCAGTTGAGCGCCGACAGTCCATTGACCAGGGCGTAGCCCATGACCAAAAACAGCACCAAGAGGGCCAGCACCGTACCCACAGCCACCAGACCCAGCATCACCCGGTCACGCAGGTAGCGCTGGCGAAGGCGCAGTCCGCGGTTCATAGCACCCCCTTGGTGAGCTGCATCTGCCGGCGGATCACCCAGCCGGCCAGCAGGTTAAGCACCAAGGCCACCAGGAAGAGGTAGAAGCCCAGGGCGATCAGGCTGTCCAGGTGAATCTGCTCTACCGCCTCGGTGAACTCGTTGGCGATCACGCTGGGCATGGTGGCAGCAGGGCCAAAGAGGGTGTAGGGCAGCTTGTGTGAGTTACCGATCACCATGGTCACCGCCATGGTCTCGCCCAGGGCCCGCCCCAGGGCCAGGAAAGCCCCGGCGATGATCCCGCCTTTGGAGAGCGGCAAAATGGCTAAGAGCATGACCTCCCAGCGGGTGGCGCCGAGAGCGTAGGCTGCCTCCCGCTGTGCCTGTGGCACCAGGGAGATGGCGTCGCGGGCCAGGGCCGCGGTGAAGGGCACGATCATGGCGGCCAGGATCAGGATGGCGGTCAGCATCCCGTAGCCTGTGGGGTTGCCCAGAAAGGGCAGCAGTCCCGGGACTTTCTCCGCGGCCAACAGGTAGGCGGGCAGGTATAAATGCTCCCGCAGCCAGGGGGCCATCACGAAGATGCCCCACAGCCCGTAGACCACGCTAGGCACCGCGGCGGTGAGATCCAGCAGGTAGTTAATGATGCTGGCCAGCCAGCGGGGAGCGTACTCGGCGGCGTAGATGGCTGCGGCCAGCGCCGGGAAGAAGGAGAGCGCCAGAGCCCCCAGGCTAGTGACTAGCGTGCCCGCCACATATGGCCAGGCCCCAAACTGCTTGGCGATCACCGGGTCCCACTCGGTGCCGGTGAGGAAGCCAAAGAAGCCGAAGCGCCGGATGGGCTCGGAGCCCCCCTGGTACAGTTCCCAGGCCATCAACAGGGCCAGTGCCACCACCCCGGAAGCCAGCAGTACAACAAAAGCGGCGAAAAACCGGTCCCCCAGCATCCGGTACATGAAGGAGGTAGGCCCACGGGTTAGGGAACGCGTCACGCGCACACCTCCATTAGAACAAAAATGGGGCGGGGAGACTACCCCCCGCCACTGCTGCACGTTTAGTTGCCCACGATCTCTTTGCCAATGGGCTTGCCCTGGTATGTCACCCGGGAGAGCAGCGACTTGGCGCGGGCATCGGCCACGTCGGGCAGGGCGCCGTAGTCCAGGGTCTCGTGGATCTTCTGGCCGTCGGTGAGCATCCAGTTAATCAGCTTGACCACCTCGCGGGCCTCGGCCTCGGACTTGGTGACCAGCTCCAGCTTGTCGTAGATCAGGATCCAGGTAAAGCCGGCCACAGGGTAGCCGCTCGGGCTGGCGGTGTCGGTGATGGATACGCGAGCATCGCCCGGGAGCACCACACTGGCAGCTTCAGAGGTGGCCGCCAGGCTGGCGAGGACGAACCTCCCGGCCTTGTTCTGCACCGCGCCGTGGGGCATCTTGTTCTGTTTGGCGTAGATGAGTTCGACGTAACCAATGGCCCCCGGGGTCTGCCGTACCACACCGGCCACCAGCCTGCCCCCCTTGCCGCCCAGGCCTGTCGGCCACTGCACGCTGGTACCGCGGCCCACCGTCTGAGCCCACTCGCGGGAGACCTTGGATAGGTAGTCCACCCAGATAAAGGTGGTGCCCGAGCCGTCCGACCGGTGCACTACCGTGATGGGCAGCGGGGGCAGCTTGGCATCCGGGTTAAGCTGTTGGATCGCCGGGTCATTCCAGGTTTTGACCTTGTTCAAGAAGATATCGGCCAGCAGGGGGCCGGTGAAGTTCAAGGTCTTGCTGACCCCGGGTAGGTTATAGGTGGGCACCACGGCCCCCAGGGCCATGGGGATGTGCAGCACGGTGGCACCGGTCTTGGCCTTGATATCCTTCATTTGTTCGTCGGAGAGGAAGGCGTCCGAGCCCGCGAAGTTCACCGTGCGCTCGCTGAGCTGGCGGATACCGCCACCAGAGCCGATGGACTGATAGTTCACCTTGATGCCGGTAAGCTTGTTGTACTCGTCGAACATCTTGGCGTAGAGCGGGTAAGGGAAGGTCGCCCCCGCACCGGTTAGCGACTGGGCAAAGACCAGGCCGGCAAAAGTAGTAAGCAACAAGAAGACAAGTTTCTTCATACGTTCCTCCTGGCTCAAGTTTGCAAGGCAAGTGTCATGTGGTTGTCAAGAGTCAAGGAACTGCTTTTTGCAAGACGGTGGACCGGTAGACCCGCTCGCGAAATGCAGATGCAGGCTCCGTAAGGCCGTTGTGGCTGGTGTAAAGCCGGCTAGCTCGGCAGGCTTCTGGCCATCTTTCCCCACCGATCCAGGTGACAAGACCGCAGAATTGAGCTATCATGAGCAAAGACTTAGATTTTGCCGTATTTTCTCATGAGAAGAGCGGTAAGCTTGTAGCAATATGGAAAACATGGATCAGCCCCTGATTCTGATTGTCGAAGACGAGAAGGATATCGCCCGGTTCATCGAGCTCGAGCTGCAGGCGGAGGGTTACCGGACCGAGGTAGCCTATGACGGCATCACCGGCCTCTCTCGCTTTCGTGAGGTCAACCCTAATCTGGTGGTCTTAGACTTGATGCTCCCGGTAATGGACGGCCTCGAGGTCGCCCGGCGCATCCGTAAAACCAGCAACGTCCCTATCTTGATTCTGACCGCCAAAGACCGGGTGGAAGACCGGGTGGAGGGCCTGGATGCCGGCGCTGATGACTACCTGGTCAAACCTTTCTCCATCGAAGAGTTGCTGGCTCGCATCCGCGCCCACCTGCGCCGCGTGACTCCGGCCATCACGGGCGAGATCCGCGTCGCGGACCTGATCGTGAACCTGGAAGGCCGCGAGGTCCACCGGGGCGGCAGGCGCATTGAGTTTTCCAACAAAGAGTTCGAGCTTTTGGAGCTGCTGGCCAAAAGCCCGGGCAAGGTGTTTTCCCGCTTTGAGATCGAAGAAAAAGTCTGGCCCGGTTACCAGGGCGGCAGCAACGTGGTGGACGTATATATTGGCTATCTGCGCAAAAAGCTGGAAGGAACCGGCGAACGCCGCCTGATCCACACCGTGCGCGGGGTTGGTTACGTATTACGGGAGGACTAGCGCCAAGCTGGGACGCCCGGCGCCCGGATTTTATTGGGTTGGGCGTTTAGCGTTTAGCACCTGGCCATGACACTGCGCTCCCGCATCACCCTGCTGACGCTGGGCCTTTTGGCCTCGTCGCTGCTAGCTATCGGGGTATTGCTCTAC
>JAMCQK010000166.1 GCA_023382135.1 Deinococcus sp. | reverse complement strand
GCCGCAGGCGCTCAGACAGACTCCGTAGGATGCGCCCTGAGCGTTGCACTCGGGATGACAAAAAATTGCTTGAGATGACCCGGAAGAGCACTCGGGATGACAAGCCCTGCCCCTGTCATCCCGAACCTACCCCGTATCATCCTGAACAACCCCTTTCCCTCATCCCGAATACTTGTCCGTGTCATCCCGAACGAAGCGCTCAGCCCGAAGGGCTAGTTGTGGTTCGGGAACTCTCTTTTGCCCCTAAAACCAATAAAAAAACCAAACGCGAGATTTCTTGCTTCGCTCGAAATGACAACAGGGTTACGAAATGACAGGGGCAGGGCTTGTCATCCCGAGTGCTCTTCCGGGTCATCTCAAGCAATTTTTTGTCATCCCGAGTGCAACGCTCAGGGCGCATCCTACGGAGTCTGTCTGAGCGCCTGCGGCTGAAAATGAATGCGGGAGGCGCAGGGCAAAAAAGCAACCTGCGAATAGAGTCTATTAAGGAGAATACCCGCTACGCGCACTGGGGAGAATGGGCAGCTTTAGTAACGTGTTCAGCCAAAGAATCTGTTTTAGAGTAGTGCGCGCGATACCGACCGTCAACGAAACTGCAAACCAAAGAGGGTGGGCATGGCCCACTGCGCGCCCGAATCAAAAAGACTCGCGGGTGTTCTTCAATAACAAGCTGGCTGATGGCAAGACCAAACGGGAAGCGCTCCGGGCGCTAAAAACCCGTATTGCCTGCTACATCCACAGCCCGCTTAGCAGGAGGGGCTGGCATACTGTCATCCCGAGTAAAACAAAGGGTCTTTCCCCAAGTAGCAAAAGGTGGAGTACCCTGGTGTGAGGCCACTGAACCACTCGGAAGGTTATGGATAAACCGCATTCACTTTCTATCCGGGGCTACAGCGGACAGACCGTTCCAAATAAGTTCTTTCCCGCTGGCGAGCCCGCTAACCACCTGGCCATTATCTTTCCCGGACGTGGCTATACCGCGCTAATGCCAGTGCTCTATTACCCAACGCTGGTGTTAAACGAATTGGGCGCGGATATACTTCGGGTAGACTACCAATTCAACTCAGAAGATTTCATGCGGCTGCCGGAAGAAGAGCGCGACCAGCGGTTCTACCACGAAGTCAGCGCGGCTTTCCAGGCTGGAATAGCACAGGGGAGATATAACCGGCTTACTCTGGTCGGCAAGTCACTGGGTACACTAGCAATGGGTCATCTGCTCGAGACTGCCATCTTGCCGGACAAAGTTGACTGCCTGTGGCTCACCCCGCTTATTGGCCTCGAACATCTCCGCAAGCAGATCGCGGGGAAAAGACACCGCGCGCTTTTTGTGATTGGGACCAAAGACCCGCACTTCAACATGGCGCATCTGGCCGAAGTTGAAAAAGCCACAGCAGGAAGGTGTGCGGTGATCGAAGGCGCCGACCACTCCTTGGAAATTCCCGGCAAGGTATCAGACTCGGTCCGGGCGCAGACCAGAATTATCGAAGCGGTGGAACGGTTCTTTGTCTAGCTTTCTTCACCAAGCCCTGCGACCTATAGCCACCGTCAACACAATCAACACAGCAAAAACCAGCGTGAGGGCATCCAGCTTCTCGCCCAAAAGAAGGAATGACGCACCCAAAGTAAAAAAGGGCTGAAAGAGTTGCACCTGGCTTACGCGGGCGATGCCCCCTAACTGAAGGCCGCGGTACCAGGGTACGAAGCCCAGGAACTGGCTAACAATTCCAACATAGAAGAAACCAACCCACGCCGCAAGTGAAACAGATGGAATTCCCTGGGAAAGTTGTAGGGCAAAGGGAATAAGAAAAACCGGTGCGGCAATAACCAGTGCCCACGAGATAACCGCAAGTCCTCCCAGTTTTTGCGAGAGCTTGGCCCCTTCGGTGTAGCCCACCGCAGCCGCCACCACGGCACCGAGCAGGAGAAGATCGGCCGCTCCGCTTAGCCGAAGGCTAGTTGTTTCTGGGCCTCCCGCCCCCTGCAAAGAGGCAAATATGACCACCAATCCGCTCCCAGCCACCGCCGACAACCAAAACCAAAGTGAGGGTCTTTCTCGAGCCAGCAGTGCACCCGCAACCGCTGTAACCAGCGGAAGCAGACCGACCACAACTCCAGCGTGGGCGGCGGGGAGATCGCGCATGGCCCAAGCGGTCAGGAAGGGAAAACCCAGTACAACGCCCAGGCTCACGACGGCCAACTTTCCCAAATCCTCCCGCGCTGGAACTTTTCGCCGCGTAAACACCAAGTAAACTCCGGCGCACAGCGCCGCCAGCAGTGCTCTTCCGAGCGAGAGAAAAGCGGGGCCCATCTCGGTCACCGCCATGCGGGTAAAAGGAAGCGTCAGGCTAAACGCCAACACTCCCGCGAGCCCAAGAAGCAATCCCCGCCTGAGCGCAGCCGTGCTGTTTTTCTGGGACATTCGCCCAGGCTACCATGTACCTAGTTATCGTTAAATTCGCCTTTGACGTCCTCGAGCACGATCACGTCGCCGCGCTCAAGAGAATAACGCACTTTCTTCCCTTGCACCGTGTCGTCCCCGCTGGTGCTCGCCACGGGATCGCCAAAAAGATAGGCAAAACCTTCCTTTTCTTTCACAATGGCGGAAGACGCGGTGGTGGTACGCCCGTTCTGGACCAGCTTGAGCTGACCAGAAAGGATCAGCGTCTCGTCATCGAGCTGGTAGACCAGTCTTCCAGCCTCACCGGTCAACGGTTTCTCGCCGGAGCGTACCAGCTGGATAGGCCCCAGCATATGGGCCTCGCCGGTGCCATTGTCGTAAACCAGCCGTGTGCCAAAAGCTTTGCTCTTGCCCTGTTGAACTTCCACCGAGGAGACGGTGTCCAAAAGGTTCACTTCGATACGGCCGTCCTGCTCTACAATGCGTGCGCTACCGTCTGAGAGCAGCACTTTCTCCTCCAGGCCTTTCTCTACCAACGCCAAATTGCCAAAGGCCACCGCATCCTTGCCAAACTCAATTCTTACCCGGTCCGGCTTGGGGTCAAACATAATGGTTCGGCTGTAATTTTTCTTGGACTCGGCATCATTTGCCGGCGGCTTGGCCAACACTACCAGACGCATTATGAGCGACTGCCCGGCTTGGTTTTTCTGGTCCCTGTTGTAGGCAAGCTCAACCAGATCCCCAGGCTTCAATTCCGCAAGCGAGACGGGCTGGTCCGCTTTTATAATCCTGCTTTCCGTGTCGGCCCAGTAGGTTTCTCCGCCTTCCAGCGAAACACTCTCGCCTTCAATCTTGGACACCACACCAAGTGCAATATCGCCGTACTCGTCGATGGATAAACCCAGCGGGCTGCTCTGGATGGCCACCACAGTCTTGTCCTTACGCTTTAGCTCCGCGGTCGAAGCATAGCGCTCCTGTCCTAAAGCCACGCAGAGAATGAGCGCCAAGGCAAAAAGTCTGGCCATGGCCTACCTGCTCAGCTTGTTGAAGTCGGCTTCCGGAAGTTTGAAAGGCTGAACATAGGTAATTACACGGTGCTTATTCACATCGTGTAAGAGTGCTGCCCCGGACCGCTTGAAGCCTTGTTTGGCATTCTCGGCTACCGCCGGGCGTCCCAGAATAATGGCCTCACCCTTCTTGTCATCGTAGTAAAGGCTATCGCCCCTGGTGACGATATCGCCGTCCACCAGCACCACACCGCCGGTGGCAATCAGCCTTTTGTCGTCGGTCAGGCTTCTCACTTCCTTGGCCCTGATGGTAAGGCTGCCGTCGTCGCGCTTGCGGACAAGGACCACCTGGTCCTTGTCTGTGAAAATCGCCAGGCCGCGCTTCTCCTCATAGTAAACGCTGCCGGCCTGACCTTCCTGCCTTCCGCTCCGAAGTTTGACGTTGCCCTCACTGGTAGAGATGTCGGTGTCTACCTCAAAGGACATTCTTGCGGCAGTTACGTCTACTGCGTCTCCTTTATCCTTTGGGTCTTGGTGCATAGTGGCGGGCCCTTCCAGAACACCAAAACCAGTACTTTCCGAGTAAACCAGCCGCGGCCCCTGAGCAGTCATACGACCACGGGTCACCGTGACGCTGCCTTCAAAGGTAGCTATGCGCTCCCCTTCCGACCCGGCAATGGTCTTGCCTTTGGGGGCCTCGAGCACGGCCTTGGTAGCGGCAATTTCCAGGTCCTTGACCTTGCCCAGAATGCCGCCCGGCTTGGCGCTCTCGTAGACCCAGGGGCCAAATTTAAGATCGCCCGAGCGTGTACCGCCCGGGTATTCGATGGTGACCACGCGGACACTGGCAGCGAGCGCAAGGCTAAAAACAAGCAAGGGATAAAGCTTCTTCATGACTGTCCTCCGGTTATGGTACAGGGCTGGGGGTCGCCATCGCGAAAGGTATCTTTGCCATCACCCCAGGTGGGGTTTTTGATGGCAAAGTCGCTTACGAAGTTTCTGGCCTTGACTTCCAAAGTTGGGGAGGTGATGTGCACGGCAGGTGCGCGGAAGCCGTTTGTTTGATTAATGTACACGGGCGGGCTCCCCTCTTCCCCAAGTTCCACCGTATAACAACCCTTTAAAATCTCCACCCGCGCCACCGGGGTAGTAATATTGTCGTTGCTGTCGATCGATACCCTGGAAGCGTATAGCCGCAGATCGAGCTTGTTGCCCAGGTAGCGTGCGCCGGATTTCATACTCTGGATCTCCATCTGGCGGGTTGCCGGGTCTTGCTCGGCGCGGTCGGCCTCGAAAACCCACCTGGCCTCCGGGTCTTGTTCCGGGTAAAGAGTAAGCCTGACTTCTTCCAGGCTTACTCCCCTAGGCGGATTTTTTTCCGCGGGGATAGGCCTCGAGGCCAGCCAGGCAGACAGCCCTGTACCATAACCGGAGGACAGT